>WYBG01000459.1 GCA_011526015.1 Deltaproteobacteria bacterium
CCCGAACGCTACCCGCTTAAAACATGCGGGCACAAGTTTAATCGGGCATCCATGAGGCCTGGCGGATATGGATTCCCGCTAAAGCTTGTCCCCGCAGGTATTAAGCGGGGAACATGCGGGAATGACACTCTTTGAGCAGCAAAATCAAAAAGTGCACGGTAGAGAAATTTCAGACAGGATATGCCGGATGAACCGGATTAAATCCTGTATATCGAATTCTACTTTAAGACTTTGAGGGAAAAATGCAGCAATGGAGACTTTACCAGGCTTTGACATCCCCCCTTATCCCCCCTTCTGCCGAAGGCTCCAATGTTGAATTTCTCTATTACCCTTCAAAGTTTTAAAGTAGAACGAATAGTGGCGATGAAACTTCAAATTCAGGAAATGAAAGGTTCTTGACCTCTATCTCTGAGATGTGGAATCGGGCTGAAAAAGTTGCAAACGGGACATTATGTTGGTATGGACATACACCAGGCTGAACAACTCCTCAAAATCGCAGTCGCTGACCCCAATGCCCGTTTTCGAGAGGGGCAGTGGGAAGCCATCGATGCCCTGGCCAACCGCCGCCGCAAACTGTTGGTGGTGCAGCGCACCGGCTGGGGGAAAAGCCTGGTCTATTTCATCAGCACTCGTATTCTGCGCCACCGGGGCGCCGGGCCCACCATCATCATCTCTCCCCTCCTGGCGCTGATGCGCAACCAGATCGAAGCGGCGCAGCGCATTGGCATTCGCGCGGAAACCATTAATTCCACCAACCCCGGCGACTGGGAAGCGATCACGGCGCGTATGCTCTCCGGCCAGATCGACGCGGTACTCATCTCCCCGGAGCGGCTGGCCAACGAAACGTTTCTGGAAACCATGCTCCTCCCGGCGGCTGATAAAGTAGGCTTGCTGGTGGTGGATGAAGCGCATTGTATTTCCGACTGGGGACATGATTTTCGCCCGGATTACAAGCGGTTAGTGAATGTGCTGCGGCAACTGCCTCCCAATATGCCTCTCCTGGGCACCACCGCCACGGCCAACAACCGGGTGATTGAGGACGTGCGCAGCCAATTAGGGAACATCGAGGTGCTCAGAGGCCCCCTGATGCGCAAAAGCCTGGTGCTGCAAACCCTGCGCCTGCCGGACCAGGCGGCGCGGTTTAGCTGGCTGGCGCAACACATCCCCGAACTGCCGGGCACCGGCATTGTTTACGTGCTGACCACTCGTGATGCGGAACGGGTGGCGGAGTGGCTAAATCTGCAGGGGATAGCAGCGCGACCGTATCACAGCGAGGTGGAACACGCGGATTTCGAGAACAGCAATAGCTACCGGCTATATTTAGAAGATCAACTGCTGCACAATCGCGTCAAGGCGCTGGTGGCCACCACCGCCCTGGGCATGGGGTACGATAAGCCGGACCTCGGCTTTGTCATCCATTACCAGGCCCCGGGTTCGGTGATCAGTTACTACCAGCAGGTGGGCCGGGCCGGGCGCGCCATTGATACGGCCTACGGAGTGCTGCTGGCCGGCAGTGAAGATGAAGACATTCATGAATATTTCCGGCGAACCGCCTTCCCGCCCGCTCAACATGTGTATGATCTTCTGCATCTCCTGGAACAGGGCGACGGCCTTTCTGTCATTGAACTTGAAGCGCGAATGAATCTCCGCCGCTCGCAAATCGAGAAGGCGCTCAAAGTGCTCAGCGTGGAAAATCCTTCGCCGCTTTTCAAGGATGGCCCCAAATGGAAGCGTACCCCGGTTGATTACACCATCGATCAGGAATTTATCGACCGGCTGACGCGCCAGCGTGAATTGGAGTGGCAGGAAATTCAGGAGTACATTGACAGCAAGATCTGCCTGATGGTGCACCTGGGGAGGGCGTTGGATGATCCCCATAGAGTTGAATGCGGCCGTTGTGCAAATTGTAGCGGGCGGGAAGCGATCGGTGGAGCAGTGGATGTTGCCCTGGTCAAAGAAGCAAAACGCTTTCTGCGGCGTTCCGAAATTGTTTTCAAACCGAGACGGCAGGCGGCAAGCGGCGCTTTTGTGGCGTATGGTTTCCGCGGCAACCTGCCCGCTGAATTACAGGCGGAAGAAGGGCGGATACTGGCGCGCTGGGGAGACGCCGGTTGGGGGATATTGGTTGCCGAAGACAAACACGGGGGGCGTTTTCGCGATGAGCTGGTGGAAGCAGCTGCAGAAATGATTCAACAGCGTTGGCGGCCCTCCCCGCCGGCGGAATGGCTCACCTGCATCCCTTCTCAACGCCACCCTGAATTGGTGCCTGACTTTGCCAAAAGGCTCGCTAATCGCTTGAATATTCCTTTTGCAGAAGCTATAATTAAGACGGTTGAAAATGAACCGCAGAAATTGCAGCAAAACCGCTTTCATCAATGCCGGAATCTCGACGGCGTTTTTGAAATTTCCGGGTCCATCAGCGACAGGCCGGTGTTGTTGGTGGATGACATTATCGATTCGGGATGGACCATGACGGTTGCCGCGGCGTTACTGCGCCAGGCCGGCAGCGGCCCGGTGTATCCGCTGGCGCTGGCTTCCACCAGTTCCAACGATTAAAAGAATGTACTCGATCATCAAAAAATATGAATGGACGCTACTGAAATGGTTTCTGCCACAACCCAGGCAATATTGCTCCTGACGACCCACTTGACCAAGAACGGCCCTCAAGCCCCGCAGCCCTTAACCCCTGCCGAATGGGGGCGCTTTGCCGGGTGGCTCCAGGAACAATCATTGACGCCGGAAAGATTATTACACGAATCTCCCCAAAGTATCCTCAAGGGCTGGAGGGATACGACGATCACGATGGAACGCATCGAAGCGCTGTTGGAGCGGGGTTCCGCCCTGGCTTTTGCGCTTGAAAAATGGCTTCGCAGCGGCCTGTGGGTGATCACGCGAGCTGACGCCGATTATCCCGCCCGGTTGAAGCAACGATTAGGCAAACAGGCCCCGGCGGTTCTGTTTGGCGCCGGAAATCGAAACCTGCTCCGGCAGGGTGGGGTGGCAGTGGTTGGTTCTCGCCAAATAGAAGCACCGGACCTGCAATACAGTCGTGAATTGGGTGCATTGTTGGCAGACTGTGGGTACTCGGTTATTTCCGGCGGCGCCAAAGGCGTGGATGAAGCTGCCATGTCGGGAGCGTTGGAAGCAGAAGGAACCGCAGTGGGCGCGTTGTCAAACGGCCTGCTCAGGGCCTGCTCAAGTCAAAAATACCGGGATTTCTTAAGGCAAAAATCGCTGGCTTTGATCTCGCCCTTCAACCCGGAAGCCGGCTTCGACGTGGGCAATGCCATGCAGCGCAATAAATACATCTATTGTCTCTCCGACGCTGCGGTGGTCGTGCATTCAGGCACGGAAGGAGGCACCTGGGCCGGCGCAACCGAGAACCTCAAAAAAGGCTGGGTTCCCCTGTGGGTGAAGCGCAGCGGTGACGCGAAAGCCGGTAACCGTTTTCTGGTACAGCAAGGCGCCCGCTGGCTTAGCGATGCGGTTCGCGAAATTGATGGTGATATGTTGGTCAAAAGCGAGGCGCGGCAGAATTTGTTGGCTATTGAGCAGTCGCAGGCGGATCACACCGATTCCGGCGACTCTCAAGAACGATCCGGGGAAACAACATCCATAAGCGAGATCGAGGCGGGGGCGGGGAATGCCCGGGAAATTGATAAAGCAGTAAAAGAAGAACCCTTCCCTTACGGCGCAGCAAAATCGCTCGCTGACACGACCTTTTACGAGTTCTTTCTTGCCAAAGTGCAGCAATTGTGTCGCGACAAAGCTGTTTCGGTGGAAGAATTAGCGCAAGAATTGGAGCTTCAGAAGTCGCAAGTAAATCTCTGGCTAAAAAAGGCCCTTTCGGATGGTTTATTAGTGAAATTAAACAAACCGGCCGGATATCAATGGAAAAAGGGCAAACAGGAAGTCTTGCCGCTGGATTAATCCATGCCACACACCGAAGGCCCCCCTCCAACAAACCACCGCCGGCTATTTGGAACGGCAACTCGGCTGGAAACCGGTCTATGCCTGCAATGATGAAGCATTCAGCGCCTACATGGCAAAAAGCGCAGAGCAGGAGGCAAAAAAGATCGGCCAGCGGATCAAGCAGCTGCGGAAAAAACGCCGTTTGAAAACCAAAGAAGTAGCCGCCCGCGCCGGCCTCAGCCCGCAAAGCCTCTCCCGGATCGAGAGCGGCAAACATGACCTCGGATTCGCCACCCTGCGGAAAATCCTGACCGTTATGGGTTATGGCCTGGCAGACCTGGCGGAAGAGGAACCGGAGACGGAAGAAGCCCTTTTGAACCGGTAAGCCGGGTGGTATAGTCTTTCAGAAAAATAAGTACAAAAATACCGGATTCCCTCTTTCGCGGGAATGGCATACTATAATAAAGCTTTAAACCTCCACGAGTACCGCACCTTGAAAACTCCGGAAATTTTCTCATGGGTTACTTATCCGATATTCCCGGAACGGCAGCATGTTTAAGGCTCATATTTTTCGTCGCGCTCCTTCAATCCCCGCTCATCTATGCCGGGGATTACACCCGTGTCGATGAATACGTATTGAATCTTTCCCGGGCCGGGGAAGAGGATATTCTCAAATTGACCCGCACGCTGGTAAGCCCTTTCAAAGCGGATTCGGAAAAAGTTCGCGCCGTCTATCGCTGGATTACTGCGAATATTGAGTACGATATTCAAGCCTACCAGGAGAGAAGGCCGGGATCCTCAGAGCCGGAAGATGTTTTGAAAAAACGCCGCTCTGTGTGCGGGGGATATGCAGCTCTTTTCAAAGAAATGATCTCCATTGCCGGGTTGGAAGCGGAAATCGTAACCGGTTATTCCAAAGGATACGGCTATGAATTCGGGAGCGTATTTGCAGAGCATAATTTACACGCCTGGAATGCGGTCAGAATCGCTGATCGGTGGTACTTATTAGACCCTACCTGGGGAGCCGGGCATATAGATGAGAATAGCCGCTTTGTTCGTTCATTCAACGATTACTACTTTTTGACCCCGCCGGCAGAATTGATCCTCACCCATTATCCCCATGAATCTCGCTGGCAGTTGCTCGATCCTAAAAAAACCAAAAAGGAGTTTGAAGAGTTTGTCTATCTCAGGCCGGCGTTCTTTAAATACGGTATGAAAATCATCAGCCATCCCACGCTCAGGATCACTGCGCAAGACTCTTTGAAAGTGATCCTGGCGGCTTCCCAAAGCGCCCGGTTTGTCAGCCGGCTTCAATATGGGGAGAACGCTCTCGATGGAATGCTGACCTTCACCCAACGGAAAGAGGATATAGTAGAAGTGTATGCAGTATTCCCCCTGGCGGCATCCTATACCCTGCGTTTATTCGCCAACGACTCTCAGGAATCCGCAAGATACGAATGGGCGTTGGACTACCAGGTCGATGCAAAGGTCAGCCATGCAACTACGGTCGGGTTCCCGGAAAAATATTTGTCATTCGACGTGTATAATGCTTATTTACATACGCCATTCAATAGATTCCTGAACCCCGGGAGCACGGTTTATTTCAAATTGAACATCCCAAAGGCGGAAGAAGCGGCGCTGATTTTTAAGGATACCCTCACTCCCTTGAAGAAAAACGAGCACTACTTCGAAGGGGAGTTGATAATCCCCGAAGGAGAGTTTTACCTGGGCGCAAGACTGCCCGGCAGTAATTATTACCATTATTTGTTGAAATATGACGGTTGGAAGCAGGGGCAATGAAAGGATATTTTATTGCCCCCCCCTTCACACCTGCCCCACCCAACCCTCATCGTTCTTCTGGAACGCCTCCCGGATGGCGCGCACGCTCTCTTCCGGGAGGGGGCCTTTTTGCACCATTTCCAGGTTGCGGCGCAGGTGCGCCAGGTCCGTGGTGCCGACGATGCAACTGTGCGCCCCGCCGGAGTAGGCGGCAAAGCGCAGCGCGATTTCATCCCAGGGCAGCTCGAGCTCCAGCCCCATCTTTTTCCAGCGCAGCCAGTATTCCTCGCAATAGTGCCCGGCCGGGCGCTCGCTGAATCGCCAGGGCGCGTTTCCCAACGGGCGCTTGGCGATAATTCCCAGGCCTTTTTCTGTGGCAAGGGGCAGACGGCGGTCGAGATTGCCCTGGTCGAACAGGTTCACGGAGGTCATCACCCCGCCGAAACGCCCGCAGGAAATGGCAAATTCCAACTCTTCATTCTCCCCGGAATAGGCGCACACCTTCACTTTTCCCTGGCGGCGGGCTTCTTCCAACGCAGCGATGACGCTGCCCTCTTCCAACATATAGCGCGGGCAGGAGTGCAGGTGCGCAACGTCGATAACCTCGGTTTTCAGTCGCCGCAGCGCTTCCTCCACCCCGGACAGGATGGTGGCATAAGTCCAATCCGGCAGCCCGGGAATGCCGTAGCCCAGCTTGGTGGAAATAACGAATTCATCGCGGCGGTGGGAAATGTGCCGCCCGATGCGCTCTTCCGAAAGCCCGTAGCCCCGGGCGGTGTCGATCAGGGAAATTCCTTCATCCAACAGGGCGTTGAGGAGGCGGCCGGCTTCCTTTTCACCCATTCGGGCGTCGCCGATCTGCCCCGCGCCGAAACCCAATACCGATACCGCTAAGCCGCTGTGGCCGAAAGTTCTGGTTTCCATAGCGTTCCTCTCGCTGAACTCACCCGTCAGGGCCGCTCGATCAACCCTTTTTCATCCTCAAAGCGGTTACCCTCTACCGTGTGAGGCTTTTTACGATCAGATTTTCCTTCATATAGTTTTTCAGAAAAATAATTTCTACGGCAAAATAATTCCATGGCAAAATGATTCAAACCCTTACATCAAACATTATTTTGCCATTCAATCATTTTGCCTTTATCGCCAGGCTCACAGTAGCCG
>WYBG01000055.1 GCA_011526015.1 Deltaproteobacteria bacterium
GCGGCGCACCATAACACCAAGCAAAACGGATTATTATGAAGCTCTTTCGACTATCATGTCTTCTTCTGTTGCTGGCGTTGGGCGGGACGGCCTTCGGCAGCACCCGCGGGAAAATTGCCGGGGTCATCCGCGAAAAATATACCGCCCAGCCCATACCGGACGTGAATGTATATCTCAAAGATACCGACTTAGGGGCGACCACGGATCGCGATGGTTTTTTTGTGCTTTTGAACGTGGAGCCGGGAAAATATACCCTGGTGGTGGAACACTTAGGCTATACCACCCTCCAGGTGGAAAACTTACGGGTGGCGGTAAACCTGACCACGGAATTGAACCTGGAGCTGGAGCAGGCCGCCATCGAGAGCCGGGAAGCCGTTACCATTACGGCGGAACGCCCACTCATCCGCCCGGACGTGACCTCCCGCCTGGCCGTAATCGATGGAGAACAGATCAACGCCCTGCCGGTGGAAAATTTTATCGACGTGGTGGCCAGCCAGGCCGGCATCACCACGGACGCCCAGGGGAACCTGCACTTCCGCGGCGGGCGGGTGAACGAAGTGGCCTATTTGGTGGACGGGCAGCGGGTCGAAGACCCCATCGACAAATCCGTGGGCGGGCTGATCGACAACTACGCCATCCGGGAGTTGCAGGTGCTCAGCGGCACCTTCAACGCCGAATACGGCTCGGCCATGAGCGGGATCGTTAACATCGTCACCAACGACGGCTCGGATCGCTTCAGCGCCAAATTCCAATACCGTTCGGCGATGCTCAACGACAGCCCCTACCGCAAAACGAACGCCCTGGTGCCGGACGCCAACCCGATTTATGACAAACAAACCGGGGCGCGGCTCACCTACCAGGCCCCGGACGCCATCGAAACCCTGGAGCCGGCCCTGCCCATCGAAGGCAGCCTGCGCGGCACCTTCAGCGGGCCCCTGCCCGGCGCCGCTAATTTTTTCGTCTCCGGGGAGTACGGAAACGAAAACAGCTGGCTGCCCTACGGGTATAATTTTCTGCGCAGCGGTTTCGGAAAGTTGAGCTTCCCCATCGCCTCGCACAAACTCTCCCTTTCGCTGCAATACACCGGCCAGGAATACCAGCCTTACGACCACCGCTTCAAATACCTGCCCGATAACCAGGGGCATTGGGAGAACGAAAGTATCCGCTACGGCCTGCAATATAACCACGTGTTTTCCCCGCGCTCCTACCTGGTGCTGAACGCTTCCCTGTTAGATGTGCGCTCCCTGTACCGGGTGGACGGCCTGGATTACACCCAATACGTCTTCCCGGAGTTGGATGAGAACCAGGAGTTCGTGTACTCCGGCAACAGCCGTTCTTACAGCGACATCAAGTCGCTTTCCTACAATTTCAAAGGGGATTGGCTCTACCAGCTGGGCGCCAGCCACGAGTTCAAGAGCGGCTTCGAGGTGAATTTGTACGATCTGGAGGTGTTCGATTACACCAACGAGGGCAACAACGCCGACGAGTTCTTCCTCAATGAATACCAAAAGAAGCCCGTGAATGCCTCCATCTATTTTCAGGATAAGATCGAGTACTCTACCTTGATTATCAACGCCGGACTGCGCGGCGATTACGTGGACGTCAAAGCCGAGGGCTACCAGAATATCGAAAATCCCCAGGAAGGCCTGGTAAGCAGCGATCCGGAATTCAAGATCAGTCCCCGGCTGGGTCTGGCTTACCCGATTTCGGAAAACACGGTGCTGCATTTTTCCTACGGGCAGTTCTTCCAGTTCCCCAATTTCCAGGACATTTATCGCAATTTGCAATTCCTGAACGTGGATGAGCTGGCCAAAGCGCGGCTGGCATTGGTGGCCAATCCCAATGTCAAATCCCAAAAAACCATCGCCTACGAATTCGGGGTTTCTCAAAAGTTAGGAACCCGCTACGCCCTGAACGTGACCGCCTACTCCCGGGACATGACCGACCTGTTGGGCACGGTGTACGTGGAAACCCTCTATCGCTACGCCATTTTCACCAATAACGATTTCGCCCGCATCCAGGGTATCGACGTTTCCCTGGAAAAGCGCATGAGCGATTTCTGGGCGGCCAGGCTGGATTATACCTACTCCGTGGCGCGCGGCAACGAGGCCACCCCCACCGAAGAAGCGTTGAACATTTTCGAGGGCCGGGAAAAATCCGTGAAAGAGCTGTACCTGGATTTCGACCGCACCCACGACGTGGCCCTGAATTTCCTGCTGCAATTCCCCAGGGGATTCGGGTTTTCGCTCTTCGGCGTCCGGCCGCTGCAGCAGTTGAATTTTTCGGTGCTGGCGCAGTTCTCCAGCGGCCTGCCCTATACCCCCATCAGCGACGACCGCACCAAAACCTTCGAGAAAAATTCCGCCCGGATGCCCTGGACCAACAGCGTGGATATCCGGTTGGAAAAATTCTTCCCGGTCAGCCGCGCCAGCCTGTCGGTGTTTTTAGAAGTGACCAACCTGTTCGACCGCTTGAATCCCCTGATCGTGCAGCCGCGCACCGGCAAGGTATGGAACGACGGCAAGAGCCGCCTCTTCGGGTCCGGGCAGGATTTCATGCACGATCCCTCCGACGTCGGCCCGCCGCGCATCGTCAAATTAGGATTGACGATGGGAATGTAGTAGGGGCGAAGCATTCGGAAGACGACCTGAAGTTTTCTTGCAAATTCGTGCTCCGAATGCTTCGCCCGTAGCATAATGCGAAGCAGGGGTAGTTGGGAGTTAAATCAGGATGATTTAATTCCTGTCTGATTACGTTATTCAGGCAAGCTAATAAGTTTACAAGATGGACAACTAAATCCGATGTTAGATTTTTAGGGAGTTGATATGAATTCTCAGGATGCGTATAAGAGAACGTCTGATCTCATTCGCAACTCAGCAACTGTAAAAATTGTATCTATTGGATTGTTAATCCTTCTCTTGCTAATTCCCTCTTCAATGGTTTCTACATTGATTCATGAACGAGAATCAAGAAAAGAAACCGTCGTCCAAGAAATCAACCAAAAATGGGGCAGCAGTCAAATAATTTCAGGTCCATTTTTCACTTTACCCTTTAAGGTATACGACAGAAATCAAGAGGATCAATTAAAGTATAACATTCAATATTTGTACCTGCTCCCGGAGAAAGTTGAGATTTCTGGCGATATTGAACCACACATTAGATATAGAAGCATTTATGAAGCTGTTCTGTATCACAGTAAAATCATAATGAGCGGCAACTTTGCGATTCCCAACTTGAGCCAATCCGATATTTCACCAGAAGATGTCCTTTGGGACAAAGCGATTTTTTCGATCGGTATTACGGATATGAAAGGCATTAAGGAAAACATTGTTATTCGTTTCAACGATCAGGACTACAAAGCAACCCCTGGATTGAAGACCAATCATATCGCATCTTCAGGCGTGCAGGCTTTAATCCCACTTTCCCTGAACAACATAGATAATGCGTTTTCCTTTCGTCTCTATTTGAATGGAAGTCATCAATTGCATTTTACCCCTGTTGGGGAAACGACAAACCTCACCTTAAAATCATCTTGGCCGTCGCCCAGTTTTAACGGCTCTTTTCTCCCATCAAACAGAGAAATAACAAATCAGGGCTTTACCGCAGATTGGGCAGTTCTGCATTTTAATAGAAATTATCCTCAATTCTGGACCGGAAACCAATACAAGATCAATGAAACTTCATTTGGCGTGGAATTAATAATCACTGCTGACTTATATCAAAAGACGATGAGAATATCAAAATACTCCTTGATGTTCATTGTCTTTACTTTTTCTGCATTTTTCTTTGCTGAAATCATAAGTCGAAAACGAGTTCATCCAATCCAATACCTTCTGATTGGACTGGCTGTAATTCTGTTTTACGTCCTTCTTCTTTCAATATCAGAGCATTTTAGTTTTGATATTGCATACCTCATTTCCGCAATTGCAATAACCACCACAATTACATTTTATTCAAAAGGGATTTTAAGAAGCAAGTATTTTACATTAACCGTATGTGGAATATTGATAATTCTTTATTCTTATCTTTACATAGTCCTTCAGCTTGAAGATTATGCATTACTTATGGGCAGTATTGGGCTGTTTATAATATTGACAACTGTGATGTATATAACCAGAAAGATAGACTGGTATAACTTGGGCAAGGAGCAAAATCCTTAAAAATCTAACAATCGTTACACCCGACCTTCGTTCGCCTCTCTCTATTGCTCGGTGTTCAGTCGGGCGATCGAAGGTCGGGTCGATATTAAGAGTGAAAATTACAAAACCCAAAGGAATACCTGTGAGAAAGTATTTGTTGTGCCATAACTTTTCCGTCTTCCATCCTTCGGTATCCGGTATCCGGCATCCGCTGCTGATCCTAACATTACTATGTCTCAACCTGGCCGGGTTCGCGCAGACGAAGGAGAGCGAGGTGTATCGCAAATACTCCACCGGCCGTTTCATCGAGATTTTGAAACCTTACCAAACCGGCGACTACGCCGTGGGCATCCAGGGCAAGGGGAGACTGGCCAACGTGCTCACCAACTTCGGACAGTTAGCGAGCTTCCACATTTTCGCCCCCTCCCTGGAATGGCCGGCGTTTGGGGAAGGCCAGGACGACGAGCAGCAGTACGGCTGGGGGGTGGATTTCATGATCGGCTACAACGGCGACGTGATCGAATCCTTCCAGGATCCCGCCTCCAACCTCATCAGCCGGGAGTGGCAGCCCGCGGCGGAAAATTTGTTTTCCGGGGAAGTTACGGTCAGCGAGACCGACCTGAC
>WYBG01000460.1 GCA_011526015.1 Deltaproteobacteria bacterium
ATACAACATCTTTCTTTAATATCAAATATGGCGGATTTTTTTGAATATCACCGCACTTCGCAATCTGCATTTTTCACCCTTCGACAAGCCCAGGGCAAGCTTTGGCACTTTTCACTTTACATTTTTCACTTTACATTTTTCACCTCTCAATCCAGCAGCGCCTGTAAGGTTTTATTGCTATTGGCGAGGCGTTCGCCCAGGATGCAGGCCACAAATTTATGGAACGCCGCGGCTGCCCGCGGATCCGCCTCTTCCATTTTTTTCAAATTTTCCGCCGACAGGTACCACACCGTGCATTGCTGATCGGTAACCACCGAAGCGGTTGCCGGCAGACCGAGATACATGCCCAACTCCCCGACTATGGTGCCGGCGCCCATGGTGCGCAGGCGAACGATGGTTCCGCTGGCTTCTTCCAGACGAACCGTGATCTGGCCGGATTCGATCATGTAAATCCCTACCGGGGGGTTGCCCTGCCGGATCAGGTAGCTGCCGGGATCGATTTCCTGTTTCTCGAAGTAGGGAAGGATACGCGAGGTGAGCAAGCGCGCAAATTCCGCAGTTTCGAGAGGGCGGGAGGATAGATCCAGCATCGCTTCCAGGAATTCGGCGTCATGTTTATCGAGGCCGCTCTCGCCGGCGGCCGCAGTTAGCGCCAGCAGAATCCGGTTTTCGCACCACTCCACCCCGTGATCCAGATCCGGGAAGATAAGCAGGGATCGCGCGTCTTTTCCGGCCAGCCCCCCGGTTTCGAATTGCCGCTCCAGCGCGGGAGAGAGGCCGGTGAGCAGCAGGTGAATTCCCAGGGTTTCTTCTAACAGCATTTTCATTTTTGCAAAACTGTTCAAAGCCGAAGAATCAAGACCGGTAACCAGGCGAAAATCCAGCACCACGAAGCGCAAAGGCGGCTGGTTGGGAGCGTGGGCGCGTTGTTTTACCTGGTCGAGGAGGTTGTTGGCGGTGCCAAAGAAGAGATAGCCTTGCAGCTTGAGGATATAGAGCTGCTCCCCGTGTTCCCGGAGCAGGCGTTGATACGCGGGAGCGCGGTCAACGTTGCTCTGGTAAGTCGCACCGGACAGGGCGTGTTTGATCACATTTATGCGGCTGTAATTTACCACGAATTCCACCGCGGCAATCAATATCCCCACCGCCATGCCCTGTAAGAAACCAAACACGCCGATGGTTACCAAGATCAACACGACCAGGAGATATTCGGTGCGGGGAAGCTTGAACCAGCTTTTGTAGAGCCATTCTACCAGGAAAGAGAGGCCCAGGTAGAACAGCAGGCCGCCTAACAGCGGTTTGGGAAAGTACGATGAAATTCCCGCGCCGGCCAGCAGAGTTACCCCGCACATTCCGGCAGAGATGAGGCCGGAAAGGCGGCTGCGGGAGCCGATCCGGTATCCCAGGGCGGTAAGGCTTAGGGACATGTACCCCGTGGAACTGCCCCCGAAACCGGCCAGAAAATTGGCCAGGCCGGCGGAGCGCAACTCCCGGTTCAGATCGACCTCCTGGCGGGCGATCAATTCCAATCCGCTGGAATTTAGTAACAGGGAGATGATGCTGATGAATACAATCGTCCCGATATTGCCCGCCTGGCCGAGAATGGCCTCCCAGTTGATGTGCGGCAGGGAAGAGAGGGAAAGCGGTTGCCAGAATATTCCCCCGGCAAAACGCGCCAGCAGCCAGCCTTGCTCGCTGGCGCGGTTGATAGAAGTTCCACTAAAATAAACGACTATGTAAAAGAGCACGATGGCGCCGAAGATCATTACCGGCATGGTGAGGAAATTACGGAAACGCCGCAGGGCGAAAAATAGCAGGAAGGCGAATATCAGGCCCGGCAGCCACTTCAACAGCACTTCGATTTGAAACAAATCAAAGAATTGGGAAAAAGAGGGTTTGACGCCGGACATGATCCGGATCGCCCCTTTCACGAGTATCCAGCCGGTGCCGGCCAGGAATCCCCCCACCACCGGGTAAGGAATGAAGCGGATCAAATTGCCCAGCCGGAACCATCCCAGGGCCAGTAAAAACAGGCCGGTGAGCAGGGCGGTAAGCGCCATGGCGGCCACTACGGTGATTAAAAGATCCTCTCCGGCGGCGGTAGCGTGCAGGGCGGCGGCAATACCGGTAGAAATGAGCGCCATGATCGCGGTAGGGGCGTCCTGCGGCGCGGTAACGGTGCCCCGGAAAGAGCTGGTCAGCGCCACCACCGTGCCCATCAGGAAAGCGCCGAAGAGCATGAAGCCGATCCCCCGGGCGATATAGCCGGATAATTCACCGGAAAAGATCAATGCAGCGTAGGCGCTCTGAAAAATCAGAATTAAAATGCCGTTCACCAGGCCGGCGCTAACGGCAGGTAGTATCCAACTGAATTGAGACGGTTGGTTCTCTTGAGATAGCAATTCCTTCTGCTGATGATTCCTCATGCCCTCTCCCCAAGTTAGGAAGGAAGAATTAACGCAAATCCGGGGAAAGGTGCAAATAAAAAATGTGCTGTTTTCGGGCTTGATTCATTGTGCAGGTGGTGTTAAACTATCGCCGTAAACTAATGAAGCGGAACATAACCGGAGCCGCTGCAATGGCACGCATCGAAACGAAGAAAACCGCCCGGGGAGAAAAGGGGTGGATTCGCCGGATTCGCCAGGCGCTCGCGCAAGAGCACGTGGAAGAAGCGCGGCGGCTGGCTGCCCAGGCGGTGCAGGAATTTCCCGGGAGCGAAAGTTTACAAAAATTACACCACGTGCTGCAACCGCCCCGGGTGATCGGCACCTTGCCAGCGGGGAAACCCTGGGATAAGGAAAGAGCCTGGTTGATCAAGAATTCTAAGAGTTACCCTGGAATGTGGGTGGCAATCCGGGAAGATCATCTTATCGCAGCACATTCAGATCTCAAAACAGTTTTAGAAACGGTTCAGCAAAACGGTTTCTCTTTACGGGATATTCTTATTCATCGATTTTCAAAATGAGCTATTCTGATGAACAACGACCGTTTATTCCTGGCAGATGGGTCACCCTGGAACACGGCGGCCACCCATTTGTTGATTGATTATCCGTACAATTCCCACAATTTGTTGGTGGCATTGAGATTTACGGTTGTCAAGGAATCGCCGTTTCTGATCGGTTTACTTGATACTGCTGCAACGTGGGTGATCCTGCCCGAAAGTATCTTGACCAGCCTACAAATCGCGGTTGATACCAGCCTTTCTCTTAAAGAGAAGATGAGTTCACGGTTTGGCGTGTATGAGGGCTATCTGAATCGGCTGCCTTTGAATTTTATTGCCGAAAGCGGCGACTCCCTGCAAATCGAGGCCACCTGCTTCATTTCCGGGGACTGGCCGGGGCCGCCGGTCATCGGTTGGAAGGGCTGTTTAGAAAGAATCCGCTTCGCCATCGATCCCTCCCTGAACCGGTTTTATTTCGGCGCTTTAGCCGGTTGAGGAGCCATCCTTAAAAGCTCTCATGGAAGCGGTTATAGTTCCTCCATATCCTACCCGCTTTACAACCACAGCAGCTTCATACCGCTTGGCAGCCTTAAGGTCTGTCATTCCCGCATGTTTTAAGCGGCAATCTATGGCTTTGTGCCTGTGGATTCCCGATAAAAACATTCGGGAATGACAAGCTGCAACAGCCGGATAGCCGGGATGAATGGTAAGCTTAGATCTACCACTCTACTATCAGCGATTTTTTCGAATATCCCGCGGCATTCTCATCAAACCTAACCGCCAGCTTCCAAACCCCTTCACCGGATGCCGGCTTTAAGTCTCCTCCTTCGGCGCGTTTTATGGAGACGCCGAACGTTTTCAGGTAAAAAATTCCCCGCCCGCCGCTCTTGCCCTCCAGGGTCACGTGATAGCGATTTCCCTCCAATCGTGCATTGATGATCCGGTATCCCCCCGATGAATCGCCCGGCTGCGGCTGCGCCACCAACGGAACCATCCCGATTCCCCCGCGATGGCGATACTGCACCGTCGCCGCTTTTTTTAGTATGAAGGAAACCGGCGCCGCCGGCAGCCCCCGCTTACCCCGCTGGCTTAATGGCTGCGATTTTCCATCGATCTCGATAGCGGTAATCTCCATCCCCTCGGGGATTTCCGGCTGTAAATCAACCGTAATCGCTTTTCCTTCCGGCAACCTAAATTGATATGTGGTCAGGTTATTTTCCCGCCGGAATTCCAGGTCGATCACCGCCCCGCCCACCCGGATGTTTTTCACGCTGGCGTGATCCCAGTGCAGGGGAAAGCGCGGCTTCAGGCCGAGACGGTTTTGCGGGGCATCCGCCTCCATGCCCACCATTCCGCTTAGAGCAGGGTGCAGCACGTTGGTCTCCGACCAGCACTGGTGCGGGCACACCCCCGCGGGTTGGTATTCCATCCCGTGCATCACCTCCTCCACGTAGCCAAGCCCCCAATGGCGATAAATCAGCAGGTTGTTCATGATCCGGGTAAAGCCCTGCACGGAGCGCCCGTATTGGTACTCCGCCAGCGCCGCCCAGCCGGTAAACAGCGGCCACACGCTGCCGTAGTGGTAGCCGGTGGGATTGAAATAAGGCGAGTCGGTGCTGATGATGCGAATGCCCCAGTCCGGGCTGAAGCCGTTGCCGGCCCATTCTTCTAACATGTGCTTTGTTTTGTCCTCTTCTATCAGGTTGAATCCTAACAAAACTGCCGGGAGCACGGTGCGGGATTCCTCATAAGTGCCGTCAATCCGTTTTCCGTAATTCAAAAAGCGGGTTTGTTCATTCCAGAAATCGCGCTGGATGATTTCTACCACCTTCTCCGCGTCGCGGCGGTATTGGTTTGCCAGGGTGATTTCGCCCAGTTGCGCGGCGATGAACGCCGCGCTTCTCAACGCCTCCGCCCAGCAGCCGGCCATGTACAGGGTGACGTGCGCGCCGTAAAGTTTGCCGCCCTCGATCCAGCCGTGCCCCACGTTGGTGTTCTCGATCAGCCCGTCGCCGTCGGTATCCGTGGAATACATGAAATCCAGGGCTTTTTTGAGCGAGGGCCACAGGATTTGGATGAATTCCCGGTCGCCGGAGGCTCTCAGGTAGTGCGCCGCCAGCACTAAGTAGAGCGGGGAGGAATCCGCGGCGTCGTAGTGCGCCGCCCCGCTGCTGGTCAGCTCGTGGACAATTTTGCCGTCGATATCCTGAAATTTAGCAAAGAACTGCAACTGTGCCTTCACCTGCTCAAATTCTCCGCATGCCGTTAGCGCAAACCCCGACCACGCTCCATCACGCCCGAAATACCAGCCGTAGCCTGGCCGCCCGTTGACGCGATGCCCGCCGTCCCAGCCCCGGGAGGTGGGGCCGAATCCGGCCATCAGCGCGCTGCCTAAGTCGGGAGTATGCACAAAAAAGCGCTCCGTGGCCGCCAGCGCCCACCGGTAGCCTTCGTTGAAGACTGAATCCGGCGAGATGATGGTGGTTCTGCTCGCCAGCAGATTTTGATAGTGAGCGGCGGCGCGGTTGTAAACGTCAAGCGGATTTTCCAACAAACTCTGGTAAGTCTGCTCCGCTTCCGCCTGCCCCCGGTCGGTTCCGGCGACGGCGATATTGAGGGTGTAATCATTGCCGGAATTCAAATCGAAGCGCCAGGCGGCGTAAACCTGGTTCTCCGCGGTTTCTTTGCCTTGAAATTGGTAGGAATCCATCCCTTCGGGACCGGAGCGCCATTCGATCTCATCAAACTGCCCCTGCAAATGAGCGGAAGGCGGCACGTCGCCCCCGAAGAGGCAGTAAAAATCCCCGCTGCGATCTTTGACGTGGAGCGCGTGCAATCCGGCGTCGTACCCGTAATAGAGGCTACCCAGGGCGTTTTCCCGGTAGGGCCACATCCAGCGCAGGTCGCAGCGGAATTTGATCAGCAGGGAGAGATGTTGAGGGGAATCTGCGGAAAGATGCACCATCCCGCCGGGCTGATCCAGGGCGGCAAACACGATCTGGGTGATTTGTCCCCAATGGGTCTCATACACCTGGGCGACCGCTTCCGGGCGGATTTCCACTCTTGCGGGCAGGTCTTTCAGCCAGGCGACGGAATCTCCCTCGATAACGCCGATTTGCAAATCCCGCAGCGCCCGGAAGGGATGCACCCACACCTCGTCGATCTCCCCGGTTTCTTTGCCCATGATCAGGCAGCGCCGCCCGGCGGTTTCGGTGTAATTTTCCGTGGCCGGCTCGCGAGTGAGCAGCAGGGGAGAGGGCTGCCGGGCTTCGAGGCGGCGGTTTTGCGAAGGTTGTAGCGGCGGGGAAGAGATCGAAAACGATTGCAGTTTCAATTCATCGTAAACCCAATAGGTTGCAGGGGAGTTTTGCGCCGGCCCGGTGAGGTAGCGGAGCGCATCAAGAGTGAATTGCTCCAGGTGCGGGCGCAGCAGGTTCTTCTTCTCGAAGTGCACGTACCCGCCCACGGCCAGAATTTTCCCCTGCCCGGCGGTATATTCGATCAACAGCTTGCTGCCCGGGTTGACGGTGATGTAGGATTTATCCACCGCGGCGACTTTTCCTTCCTTTGGCCAGTTATCCTCGAAATAGCCGACGCGGGTTTCGCTATGGTCTTCCGGCGCGTCCCAAATATACCCGCCTCCGAACAATGCCGCCAGCGCCGGGTGCCCGCGGAAGCCCTGGAAACCGTGCTTGCGCCCGAATCCCCGGTTATTGATTGTGATGGCGCGCTCTTCCGGGCGCCGGGATTCGATGCCGAGGTCGTGGAGCAGAAAGGCGGCGTAGTGAGTGAGCAGCAGGCTGCCGCCGGCTTCAAAGTACGATTTCAAATGTCGCACTTGTTCGAGCTGTTTTTTCCACTTTCGATACGCGGAAGCGCCGGGGATATGAACCCACACGGCCTGGCAGCTTGCCAGCGCCGCCGCCGATTTGATTTCGGCCAGGAAAATCTGCTGCGCAGACAGCTCTTTTTGCGATTCAAGCCAGTGGAGGATAGCGGAATCGCTTTCGGAGGGAGTTTTTTCGGGCATCAGGTACCCGATCAGGGGAGCTTTGTCGAGGGCGCCCCGGGGCGTTGCGGAAGAGGAGGGCATATCGCGATCTCCTTTTGCGAAGGTGATGGTAAGGGAGAGATGCAGGAGCAACCAGAAAATTAACCTACCGTTCAGTGGGAAGAACCGCATCGAATCTCCATTCTGGGGGAAATATAAACCATGCCGGGCGAAGGAGGTGTTAGACGCGCAGGATCGCTGCGGGCTGCTGCGCTACATGGAGCCGGGCGGGGGGCAGACCGCTTTCGGGGAGGAATTCACCCTCTATGCTAACTCTCCCAGCGATTCCATCGATACCTCCGGCAAGGGCGGCGAGGCCGGACAATCAGCCCGCCGCCATCCGGGAAAAGGTAGGGGTGGTTCAAGAAGTGTAGCAAACCGGGTTGGTGCACACCCCCTCAGCTAATTCAATCCTCTTCTTTCCAGCAACGGTTCAATATTCGGATCTGCGCCTCTGAAGCGCTTGTATAACACCATGGGGTCTTCCGTGTCGCCTTTGGCGAGAATATTGTTGCGGAAAGCCTGCGCGGTTTCCCGGTCGAACAGGCTGGTCTCTTTAAACGCCTGGAAGGCATCAGCGTCGAGCACTTCCGCCCAGATGTAGCTGTAATACCCGGCGGAATACCCGCCGGAAAAAATATGCCGGAAATAAGTGCTGCGGTAGCGGGTCACAATCTCCGGCATTAAACCGATTTTATTCAAACTTGCTTCTTCAAAGCTGTTACAATCTTTTTCCAGCGGTTCCGTTAAGGTGTGCCAATCCATATCCAAATAAGCGGCTGCCAAATATTCCACCGTGGCAAATCCCTGGTTGAACTTACCGGCATTGCGCAATTTTTGAATCAATTCATCGGGAATCGGCTCCCCGGTCTGGTAGTGTTTGGCGTACATTCTTAGCATTTCCGGTTCGGAGGCCCAGTTTTCCATGATCTGGGAGGGCAGTTCCACAAAATCGCGGGGCACATCGGTGCCGGAGAGTTCCTCATAGGTGCATTGGGAGAGTAACCCGTGAAGCGCATGGCCAAATTCGTGGAACAGGGTGCTTGCCTCCTCAAAACTGATCAATGCAGGAGTGTCGCCGGTCGGTTTAGTGAAGTTGCCCACGTTGCAGATTACCGGCGTTACCATATTGCCGCCGCGGTTGGATTGCTTACGAAGCGCGGTCATCCAGGCTCCGCCGCGTTTGCTGGCGCGGGGATAATAATCGGTGTATAAAATACCGATATGGGATCCGTCGGCTTCTTTTACTTCAAAAACCTCCACATCGGGGTGATATTGGGGAATATCCTCCCGTTTACTGAAGGTGATGCCGTAGAGCCTGGAGGCCAGATCAAAAACGCCCTGGCGGACATTGGCAAGCTGGAAGTACGGCCGGAGTTGTTCTTCATCGAGGTCGTACTTTGCCTTTTTAACTTTTTCGGCGTAGTACCACCAATCCCAGGGCTGGAGTTTAAAATCATTCCCTTCGGCGTAAATCATCTTCTGCATGTCCGCGGCTTCTTTTTGCGCGACTTTTAAAGCCGGCTCCCAGAGTTGATCCAGCAGTTCATAAACCTTTTCCGGAGTTTTGGCCATGTTTTCTTCCAGCACAAAATGCGCATGGGTTTCGTAGCCCAGTAAATTCGCCTTTTCTACCCGCAGCGCGGCAATCCGGGAAGCAATTTTTTTGTTATCAAACTCGTTGTCATTATCGCCTACATTGATAGAAGCCTTGAAAATTTTCTCCCGCAACTCCCGTTTGGGGGAGTATTGAAGGAACGGAATCATGCTGGGTTTGTGAATGGTGAACACCCATTTGCCTTCATGGCCGCGTTCCTTTGCAGCTTCTGCGGCGGCGGAGATAACGTTTTCCGGCAATCCCGCCAGGTCTTCTTCATTCTCAATCACCATTTCGAAATTATTGGTTTCCTTAAGCACATTGTTGCCGAATGTCAGGGTCAGTTTGGAAAGTTCTTCATTGATTTCTCGCAAACGCGTTTTTTTAGCCTCGTCCAGGTTGGCGCCGCCGCGAACAAATGCCTTGTATCCCTTTTCCAGCAAGCGGTACTGTTCGCTGTTCAGGTTGAGATCATCCCGCTGCTCATAAACAGTTTTGAACCGCTCAAACAGCTTTTCGTTGAGCAGAATATCATCCTGGTGTTTGGATAACAGCGGGGCAACTTCTTCCGCTATGCTTTGCATGGCGTCGTTGGTATGGGCGGAATGCAGGCTGTAAAACACGTTGCTGACCCGGGTGAGCATTGCCCCGCTTTTTTCCAGCGCCTCCACGGTATTCGCGAATGTCGGCGCTTCCGCATTATTAACGATGGCTTCAATTTCCGCCTGGTGCTGCTTCATTCCTTCTTTAAAAGCAGGCAGGTAATGTTCCTCTTTGATTTTATCAAAGGGCGGAACCTGGAATGGAGTATCGTATTCGCTGTAGAAGGGATTCTGCTCCGTTTTGGAACAAGCCCAGAGCATCAGTCCGGCGAAGAGGAGTAACAAGGTAGGAATTTTCATGTTTCAGTTACCTTTTTGTTTGGTTGAACATGGTAAATTTAGCGATCCTTTCGTACAGGGCTAAGTTTAAACATTTGCAATGGCTAAAATCAAACCCGTTTTAAATTCGATAGATTTTTTTACAAATGGAAAAAACATCGGCTGCATTGAAATTTATGAGAAGGTTTGCTAAACTGTCTGTGCTTATTCAGATGAATCGAATTAAAGGAGTACATGAAGATGAACCGTTTACCTTTTTACGCAGGGGTGATTGGGTTGATCATGCTTGCATCCGCAATGGCGCAAACAAATCTCTCCATTCCCGATTCCGGCTGGCGGCTCTGGCTGGACCGGGAAGCGGCCTGGAAAAATGATTCTCTCTATCTGCCGGGAGAGCTTGATCTTTCAAAACTGCCCCTGAACCCGCCCACCGGGGGCTGGGATGTTCTGACGAACACTCAGGGCATCGAAATCACCCTTCCCGCCACGGTGGAGCAGCACTTCTGGGGCGCGACGGGATTTCGCGACTATAAAGACGCTTACTATTTTGAAGGCGAAGATCCCCAGGTGAAAGACGGCAGCTACCGCGGGGTCTCCTGGTGGTGGCGGGAAATCGAAGTGCCGCAAGGTTTCCAGGGAAAGCAGGCGCAGCTTTACATCCGCGGGGCACGCTTGCGGGCGGAGGTGTACTGGAACCGCCAACCGGTGGGCTACCACATTATTAACGAGACCGCCTTCACCTGCGACGTCAGCCAGGCCATCCGCCCGGGGGAGAAAAACCTGCTGGCCATCCGCATCACCAATCCCGGCGGGCGCCTCGACTGGTTAGATACGCAATTGATGAACTGGGGGGAATACCGCTTTCACGCCAGCCACGGCTTCGGGGGATTAGACCGCGGCATGGCGCTGCGGGCGCACGAGCCGGCGTTCATCGCTGACCTGTGGGCGCTGAATACCCCGGAAGCGCGCGCCATCCGGGCCAACGCCCGCATCGTTAACCGCAGCCAGCGAGCGTTAACCGGGAAGATCAGGTTCGAAATTATCGATCCGAACCAGCCGGAAAACATCTGCGCCTCCGTGGAAAAGGCGGTGAGCGTTCCCGCGAACGGGGAGATTCTCGCCGAACAGGAAATTACCTGCCCGGATGCGGCCTTGTGGAGTCTGGAATCTCCCCAATTATATCGCCTCCGGGCAGCTATCGAATTCGATTACAGCGTGAGCGTAGAAGGCCCGGTAACGCGCTGGCAGGATCGCCGGGAGGTCTCCTTCGGTTTTCGCTGGTTCGAGGCTGACGGCATCGGTGAAAATGCCCTCCTGCGCCTGAACGGAAAGCGCATCCGCTTGATTTCCGCGATTTCCTGGGGATTCTGGGGTTTCAACGGGTTGTGGCCCACCCCGGAGCTGGCGGAGCGGGAAGTGTATGCAGCGCAGGAGTTCGGGATGAACTGCCTCAACTTTCACCGCAACCCCGGAAAAACCGAGGTGCTGGAGGCGCAGGATCGCTACGGGCTGCTGCGCTACCTGGAGCCGGGCGGGGGGCAGACCGCTTTCGGCGAGGAATTCACCCTCTACGCCAACTCTCCGGCGGATTCCATCGACGCCTCCGGCAAAAACGGCGACGCCAAAACCTTCGCCGAGAAATACATGGAAGAGAAGATCATCCGCATAATCCGCGACCAGCGCAGCCATCCCTCGCTGATTATCTATTGCATTCAGAACGAAATCCACCCGGATCTGCACAATCCCCGCGTCTTCCGGGTGCTGCGGCGTATGCACGCGGAAGACCCCAGCCGCATCATCGCGCTTAAATCCGGCATCCCCCCGCGCAACCAGGCCTGGATGCAGCCCTACGACGATACGGTGTACCACGACCGCGGCGACGGCTACTCCGGCTGGTGGGATCAGCACACCGTGGGCGGGCCGGGGGTGTGGCGGGATGAGTTATATAAAAATTCGCAGGATTTCACCCACCGCTCCGTGAATGACAGCGAGATCGTGGTGTGGGGAGAAATGTTAGGCGCCGCGACGCCGGACAATCACCCCGCGGCGATCCGGGAAATCGAAGCAAACGGCGGCAAGAGCTACGATTTGCTGGATCGCCGCGAGGTTCTGGCCGCCTATGAGCAATTTCTGGACCGCTGGGGATTCCGCAGCGCGTTTGCATCGGCGGAAGATCTGTTCCGCGACATCGGCGACAAGTGCTACGATTTCTGGGGGCGGGTGATCGAGACTGCGCGGTTGGCGGAGGCGAACGACTTTTTGGTGATCAGCGGCTGGGAGTCCACCGCCATCGAGAACCACTCCGGGCTGGTGGACAACCTGCGCCGGTTCAAAGGCGACCCGGGACTGCTGCGCAAACGCTTCGCCCCGCTGCGCCCGGTCATCAGGGCCCATTCCTTAGTGGTCGCCAAAGGAGAAAAAGTCGCCTGCGACCTGTTTCTGCTCAATGAAACCGGGGAGCCGGCCGGGAAGGAATTGCATTTTACCGGCGTCAACCACGAGGGCAAGACTGTAGAATTAGG
>WYBG01000056.1 GCA_011526015.1 Deltaproteobacteria bacterium
CGAAGGGGTTCAACCCCTGCCGGGGTTGCGGTTCGTATTGGTATTATTGCCGGCTACAAATGTTGAACCCCTACCGGGGGTTCCTTATAGAATAAGAAACGGAAATTTTAAAATGCGCTTAGTATAACATCAGTTATAAGGAAGGCGAACGTTGCAGGACAATCATAACATCTCCCCGGAATTGCTGAAGAAGGTTTATTCGCTATGTTTCGAATACGCCGTTTCTCTGCTGGGAAGGAAAAAAAGCGGGGAGTTGCTGTATTCCAGTTATCATACCATTTTGCCGTATTTTCAAGCCCTGGAAAAATTCGTGCCGGATGCCCGCTGGGAACTGGACATCCGGATCGAGAGCCTTTCGGAAAAAGAGTTGTTGGCGTTCACGGTGTGGATTCAGCAATTCATCCGGGAATTGAAAAGTTTCGTGGTGGGACTGGGGAATTTCAATATCACGCACCTGACCGGGGAGGTTAAAGAGGAGCTGGAGCAGATCGGTTTTTATGAATATTACCGCCAGGCGGAGGAGTTGAGGTATTGAGGTTTTGTAAGTGCCTGAAGTGAGCTAAAGTGAGCTAAAGTGAACTAAAGTGAGCTAAAGTGAGCTAAAGTGAGCTAAAGTGAGCTAAAGTGAGCTAAGGTGAATTAAAGCGGCGAAAATGCCTGAACGAAAATAGACCTGAACGAACTTCCTGCTTTTAAAGGTCACTTTTAACTTTAGTCACTTTAGCCACTTCATCTTCTAACAAAGGAAACCCATGCTGGATCTGAAATTGATTCGCGAAAATCCCGAACAGGCTAAAAAAGGGTTGCAAAATAAAGGAAGCCTGGAAGACGTGAACCGGGTGCTCCGCCTCGACGGCGAGCGGAGAGACATTTTGCAAAAAGCGGAGAAATTGAAGCGCGACCGCAACCAGTTCTCCGAGCAGGTTAGCCAGCTCAAAAAACAGGGCAAAGACGCCGGTGAGCTCATCGAAAAAACCCGCGCCATCGGCCAGGAAATCAAAGAAATCGACGAGCGGTTGAAATCGATAGAAACCGAATTGGCCGGCTGGTTAGACCGTTTCCCCAACCTTCCCCACGAAAGCGTGCCGGTGGGGAAAGATTCCAACGAAAACGTGGTGGTAAAAGCCTGGGGGAAAATCCCGGAATTCGATTTCGAGATTTCCGATCACCTGGAGATCGGGGAGCGGCTGGATATCTTCGACTTCCCCCGGGGCGGCAAAATCAGCGGACGCGGTTTCCCGGTGTACAAGGGCATGGGCGCGCGGCTGGAGCGGGCGCTGCTCAATTTCATGCTGGATTTGCACGGCAGCGAGCACGGTTACCGGGAGATGTTTCCCCCGTTTATGGTCAATCGCGCCAGTATGCGCGGTACCGGGCAGCTTCCCAATCTGGAAGAGGATATGTACCAGTGCGAGAAAGACGACCTTTTCCTCATTCCCACCGCGGAGGTGCCGATTACCAACCTGCACCGCGATGAAATCCTGGAAATCGGCCAGCTGCCCCTGAAATATTGCGCTTACAGCGCCTGCTTCCGCCGGGAAGCCGGTTCCTGGGGCAAGGAGACCCGGGGATTCCTGCGCCTGCACCAGTTCAACAAGGTGGAAATGGTGAAATATACCCTGCCGGAAACTTCTTACGAGGAATTGGAATCGCTGCTGAAAAACGCCTGCCGGGTGTTGGAGCTGTTGGGACTGCCCTACCGGGTGGTGGAATTGTGCACCGGCGATTTGAGCTTTGCGGCAGCCAAGTGCTACGACATCGAAATCTGGTCCCCGGCGGAGAAAAAGTGGCTGGAAGTGTCCAGTTGCAGCAATTTCGAGGATTTCCAGGCCCGCCGCATGAACATCCGTTTCCGGCGCGGTTCTACCTCCCGCCCGGAGTTCGTGCATACCCTGAATGGTTCCGGGGTCGCCACGCCGCGCCTCCTGGTCGCCCTGTTGGAAGTAAATCAAAAAGAAGACGGGTCGGTGCACGTGCCGGAAGCGCTGAGAAAATACACCGGGTTTAACGTGATCAAGCGGGAATTGGATGCGTAAAACGTAATGCGTAACACGTAAAAGAGTTTACCCTGAGCTTGTCGAAGGGTATTCCGTTTTGTTACGTTTTACGCATTACGGAATACGCAATACGAAATACGCATTACGCACTACCCAAAGCACTATGCTCAGGACTCCTTTATTCTTCATTGTGGTATTTTTGGCGACGCTTATCAGCGCCCTGGCGGTGATGCTGATCGGGTTGTTCAGGCGCCACAGCGACGTTGCTTACCGCTACGTTTTCCGTCCCTGGGCGCGGAGCATTGCCTGGGCGGCCGGGGTCAAGGTGGAGGTGTCCGGCCAGGAGCACGTGGATCCCAATCGCGCCTACGTGATCATCAGCAATCACCAGAGCCACATGGACGTGCCGGTATTAGGCGGGTATCTCCCCTTGAAATTGACCATCATCGCCAAAAAGGAATTATTCAGAATTCCGATTTTCAGCCACGGCATGCGGGCGTTTGGCATCCTGGAAATCGACCGCAGCAACCGCACCCGCGCCATCCACACTTTGGAACAGGCGGCGATGATCCTGCGGGAAAAAAATACCTCCGTGCTCACCTTCCCGGAGGGAACCCGCAGCGCCGACGGCCGCCTTCAGCCCTTTAAGAAAGGCCCATTTGCCCTGGCGGCCGCGCATCACTTTCCCATCCTGCCGGTTTCCGTTCGGGGCACCTTCCCGGTTCTGCCCAAAGGCAAGTTTTGGGTGAAGCCGGGGCGGGTGAGCTTGAGAATTCACCCGCCTCTCCATCCCGGCGATCATGGCGCCGGAAACCGGGAAGAGTTAATCGAACGAGTTCGTCAAACCATTGCAGCGGGGTTGTATGAGCAAGAAAGCGCCTGAATTCAAAAATCTCACCATTGTCGCCCACCCCTTGATCGAAGAGAAACTTTCCCGCCTGCGCGACCGGGAGACGCCGCACTACCGCTTCAAATCCTTGTTGGAAGAGATCAGCCAGTTCCTCTTCTACGCCGCCGCCGCTTCCCTGGAAACGGTTCCCAGGCCGGTAATTACCCCGTTGGAAACCGTCTCCGGCCGGGTGCTCAAAAAAGAAATTTTGCTGGTGCCGATCCTGCGCGCCGGGCTGGGGATGGTCAACGGCATCTACAACGTCTGGGAAGAAGCGCGGGTGGGAATGATCGGGATGTACCGCGACCACGATACCCTGAAACCGGTGGATTATTATCTGAAGCTTCCCGACAACCTGGAAAATTACGTGCTTTTCCTGCTGGACCCCATGCTGGCCACCGGGGGAAGCGCCGCCGCCGCCCTGGGCCGTTTGAAGCAGAAAGGCGCTGGCAACCTGGCCATGATCTCCATCATTTGCGCCCCGGAAGGGGTGGCGGTGGTGGAAGAAAACCATCCCGAAGTGCCCATCTACGCCGCCGCCTTAGACCGCCAGCTTAACGAAAAAGGCTATATCCTGCCGGGCCTGGGAGACGCCGGGGACCGCTACTTTGGCAGCTAAAGGATGAGAACGATCAACCCTAGTGCATTGCGGCAGAAAATGTCCGGCGGGTACCTTGTTCACCCTTCGACTTCGCTCAGGGTGACTTCGCGCTGTCATGCTGAGCGGAGTCGAAGCATGATATACGGCGAAAGACTTCCGCTGCGATGCACCAGATTTTTCAAACACCCGCTTTTATTTGTACCATTCCTTTTTCTGGCGTTTCTGCTAACCGCGCGAGACGCCTCCGCCCAGGCCAATCCGAAAGAAACCGGCAGCCCTTTCGTTACCAATTACCCGGCCACCGCTTACAATGCCCACGCGCAGAACTGGTCCATCAAACAGGGGGCCGGCGGCCTGCTCTATTTTGGCAATTCCAACGGCATTTTAGAATACGACGGCGTCTCCTGGCGACTCATTCCCACCCCCAAACGCGCTTTTATCCGTTCCCTGGGAATCGATGAAGCCGGGCGGGTTTACGTCGGCTCCGTGGGGGATTTCGGTTACCTCGCCCCGGACTCGGCGGGGCAATTGGCATTTGTCTCCCTGCTTTCCCGGCTCAAACCCGAAGACCGCCGGTTTACCGACGTCTGGGATACCCACGTGCTGAATGGCCGGGTATATTTTTTGACCGACGACCGCCTGTTTCGCTTTACCCCGGCCGGCGCAACCGCTGGCCAAACAAAATCGGGTGCGCTGCACCGTGACTCTTTAGACGTCTGGGTGTCCGAGCAGGGATTGCACGCCTCGTTCGTGGTTCACGGCCATTTTTACGTTCGGGAATGGGGCGCCGGGCTGCTAAAACTGGTTTCCGATTCCCCCGGCGGGGATTTCCTGAAATTGCTGCCCGGCGGGGAGCGCTTTGCGGAAGAACGCATCTATGTGATGCTCCCCTATGACGAGCGGCAAATCCTCGTCGGAACCCGGGAGCAGGGATTGTTTCTATTCGACGGCGGCGGTTTCACCCCTTTCTCCACCGGGGCCGACGCTTTTTTGAAGGAGAACCGACTCTTTTTGCCGGGTGCGGTGCTGGCGAATGGGACTTTTGCGCTGGGCACGGAGAGCGGGGGCGCGGCGATTATCGACCGAAACGGAGCGCTGCTGCAAATCCTCGACAAATCCGCCGGTTTGCAGGATCAAACCGTCTCCTATCTCTACCGCGACCGGGAAGGATTGCTCTGGCTGGCCTTGAACAACGGGATCAGCAAAATAGAAACCCAGTCGCCGCTTACCTTTTACGGCGAGCGCGCCGGCATCGAAGGCAGCGTTTATGATATTGCCAGGCATTCCGGCGCTCTCCATGTCGCCACGGACTTAGGGGTATTCTGCTTAAAATCTCCTGAGCCTGAAAAAAAATCTTCGCTTCCTTCCCCTCCCAATCCCCGGTTTCAGGCGGTGAGGGGCATTAACACCCAGACCTGGGCGCTGCTCTCTTTAATGGCCGCCAACCGGGATTCGCTCCTGTTGGCGGCCACTTTGGACGGGGTTTTTGAGATCGATCGCGGGAGCGCCATTCCCATTACCAACTCCACCAGCGCGTTGATCCGGGCGTTAACCATGCTGCGTTCCCAAAAACTTCCCGACCGCATCTACGTGGGGCACTGGGACGGTTTATCGGCGCTTCGCTACGATTCGCGGAACTCCCACCGCTGGATCGATGAGGGGCGCATTCCAGACATCAATGAAGAGATTCGCACCATTGTGGAGAACCCCGACGGTTCGCTGTGGCTGGGAACCAACGCCCGGGGCGTGCTGCGGGTAACTTTTCCCGAATCTCCGGCGTTCTCCCGCCCCCGGGTGGAGCGGTTTGGCGAGGCCGACGGCCTGCCCTACGGCTGGATCGGGGTTTACCCGCATCGCCTTCACCCCCTCTTCACCACCGACGCCGGACTTTTCAAATTTGACGAAACCGCCGGGCGGTTCAAGCCCGATTCAACTTTCGGGATTTCCTTTGCCGACGGATCGCGCGACGTGGAGGTGGTCGTGGAAGACCACCGCGGGAATACCTGGTTTGGCTCCGAAGAGGCCGGGGAGGTGAGCGTGGCGCGTCCCCGGGCCGGGGGCGGGTATCTCTGGGTGCGCGATCCGTTTTCGCGCATTCCCCGGGCGGCCATTAACGCCATTTACCCGGAGCGCGACGGGATTGTCTGGTTCGGGGGATACGTGGGGCTGGTGCGCTACGATTCGAGCCTGCGGAATGCTTACGCGCCGGATTTCCAAACCCTGCTGCGGCGAGTGGTGGTGGGCGGGGACGAGGCAATATTCCGCGGAAGCGGCTTCCCGGGAGGGAAAGAAGCCGGGAAAACCCTGCCCTACACCCGCAACACCCTGCGTTTTGACTTTAGCGCCACCAGTTTTGTGGTCGAGTCGGAAAACCGCTTCCAGACTTTCCTGGAAGGTTTCGATGCCGGCTGGTCGGCCTGGGGAAAGGAGAACTGGAAAGAGTACACCAACTTGCCGGCCGGCCAGTACCGCTTCCGGGCGCGTTCCCAAAACGTTTATGAGCAAATGGGCGCGGAAGCGGTATTCGAATTTATCATCCTGCCGCCCTGGTATCAACGCTGGTGGGCTTACGCGGTTTACGCCATTTCCCTGGGATTGGCGATATTTGCAGTGGATCGCATTCAACGGGCGCGGCTGATCAAAAAAGAACGCGAAAAGACCCGGGTTGCCCTCCTGGAAGCGGAAAATCGGCGCAAAACCGAAGAACTGGAACAGGCCCGGCGCTTGCAGCTTTCCATGCTCCCGGCCGTTATCCCGCAGCCGGAACGCCTGGAGATCGACGTTTTTATGAAAACCGCCACGGAAGTGGGCGGCGATTACTACGATTTTCATTTGAGCGATGACGGCGTTTTAACAGTGGTGATCGGCGACGCCACCGGCCACGGCCTGAACGCCGGCACCATGGTTACTGCGACCAAAAGCCTGTTCATCTCTTTGGCCTCCGAACCCGATATTCTGCAAATCCTCCACCGCTCTAATTACATTCTCAAAAACCTGCAACTGCGCGGGCTGTACATGGCCCTGGCGATTGTGCGGATCCGGCAGTATCGCCTGGAAATATGCGCCGCGGGAATGCCGCCGCTGCTCATCTATTCCGCCGCCAGGCGCTCCGTGGAAGAATTGCAGATCAAGGCGCTGCCCTTAGGCGGGGTTTCCTATTTCCCCTATCAAAAACACGAGGTGCCTCTTCAGCCGGGCGACGCCCTTATGTTGATGAGCGACGGGTTCCCGGAGCGGTTCAACGAAAAAGGAGAGATTTTCGATTACGAACGGGTGAAATCGGTGTTTGCGGAGGTCGCGCATCGCTCGCCCATGGAGATCATCGACCATTTTGTGCGAACCGGGGACGCCTGGGCGGGAAAACATCCCCAAAACGACGACGTCACCTTCGTGGTTATCAAATTCCGTTAAGTTCGATAGTGTTATGGTATCTCCATACTCAACCACCAAACTACCCGAACACCAGATCACTAAAATACCAAAACGCCAGAACACTCAAACACTTTCGCCCCAAACATGGATCTTTACCTGCAAAACCTGCACTTCACCGCCAACATCGTTGCCCCGATCTTCCTGATCGTCTTCCTGGGAATCGCCCTGAAACGCGCCGGGATGATCGACAAGAACTTTGTTCTGGTTTCCTCGAAACTGGTCTTCAACGTCACCCTGCCGGTATTCCTTTTCATGAAACTCTCCCGCGCCGACTTCAGCCAGGCCATGAACGTCAAGCAGATCGTTTACGTGTATGCGGCAACGCTTCTGTTGTTCGGGTTGAGCTGGCTGCTGGCGGTTTTCTTCATCTCCGAAGGGCGCAACCAGGGGGTCTTTATCCAGGGCAGTTTTCGCAGCAATTTCGCCATCGTGGGCGTCGCCATCGTCGCCAACATGTTCGGCGAAGAAGGATTGGGGAATGCCGCGGTGCTGCTGGCCTTTGTGGTGCCGCTGTTCAACGTGCTCTCGATAATCGCGCTGACCGCTCCCCTGCGCAAGGATTTGAACCGCCGGAACATCTGGAGAGAAATTCTCACCAACCCGCTGATCTTAGGATTGCTGGCCGCGGTTCCGGTGGCCTATTTTCACGTTCCCATCCCGGAGCTGTTTGAAAGAACCGGGAATTACCTTGCCGCCCTCACCCTGCCCCTGGCGCTGTTAGGCATTGGGGGCGGCCTGAATTTCAAGGGGATGAAGGATTCCTCGGGTATCGCGCTTTCTTCCACCTTCATCAAGCTGGTGGTTGCGCCGCTGCTGTTCACCGTCGCGGCGTACTGGTTGGGATTTGCAGGAGAGGAGATTGTAGTGCTGTTTATCCTCTTCGCCAGCCCCACCGCGGTGGTCAGCTTCATCATGGCGGAGGCCATGGGCGGGAACAGCAAGCTGGCCGGGGATATCGTGCTTTACACCACCCTGGCCTCGGTGCTGACCCTCAGCAGCGGTATTTTTTTGATGAAAACCGTGGGTGTTTTTTAAACGATTGTTGTTACTCCAAGACCTCAAAGGTTTTGAAAACCTTTGAGGTCTGTATTCGCGAAAAAAAGGGAGGCAATATATGCAGGGAACGTTAAAGCCAAGAGTGAAGATCTGCTGCATCGCCAGCCTTGCGGAAGCCTGGCAGGCGCTGGAGTGCGGGGCGGCGGCGCTGGGGCTGGTGGGAGAAATGCCCAGCGGCCAATTGGACCGGGTCAAGTTAGAACAACTTTTTGAGGCGGTGGAGGGTGTACTATCACGTGACCTTTGAGAATTGCCAATGCTGTGAACCGGAGAGCGGGAGAAACGGAGAAGAGGAGAGGCAAGTCTCCGCGTTTCTCCCGCTCTCCCATTCTCCGATTCATCTTTTCAAACTCTCATAATCCAGGTGATAGCACAAGCAGTGGAGGGATAAAGAAAAAAGGCTGCCATCAGGGATTGGGAGATGGCATCGCAAAAAGTGCAGGTGTTATTTCTTCGTTTTGATTCGCAGCAGCAGGTCGCGTTTTAGCGCTTCCGGAACCGGCTCTTCTTTGTAGGTATCTTTGCAAATATTCACCGTCAGCTTTACCGACTCGATATAATTGCGGCACTCCGGGCAGTTGGCCACGTGCTCGTGCAGTTCTTTGCACATGGGGCTTTCGAAGTCGTATCCCAGGTAATTGCACAGCTGATCGACGATTTTTTTGGTATGGGGACTCATGAGATTTCTTCCTTGCTCACTTCATTCATGTACTCGGCCAATTTCTCCCGCAAGTACATGCGGGCGCGTTTCAGGCGCACTTTCACGTTGGTTTCAGTAATGCCCAGTATTTTGCTGGACTCCTTGATCGACAAATTCTCCAGGTCTCGCAGGATGAACACCGAGCGGTAAATCTCCGGCAGGGAATCCACCGCTGCGTCTAAGTGCCGGCGGAATTCCGTCGAGAGCATCTCCCGCAGGGGCAGGGCCTGCCATTCGTGAATCGTGGTGGTGTCCGGGCGGTCGAATTTCTGCTCGATGTCCTCGTCGCTGAGCACGGTGCGCCGGTCGCGGCGCAGCTTCATCAAGCTTAAATTGGTGGCGATGCGGTACAGCCAGGTAAAAAAATCCGCTCTCCCGTCAAACGTATGGATCTTTTCCAGCACTTTGATAAAGGTCTCTTGCAGCACGTCCGCGGCGTCGTCGCGCCGCC
>WYBG01000461.1 GCA_011526015.1 Deltaproteobacteria bacterium
ATTCTGAAAGTGGCGCGGTTGCGGTAGATCAGGAGTGCAAATTTTAATTTGCATTTAAACAGACATCAAAGCTTAGAAGATTAAAGGATATGGCACAGAAAACTCATTCTCGCATTATAATTTCAATCCTCTTTGTGATATTGCCCGCCACTGTAGCGGCCCAGGGAGGGCGCTACGCCGGGGCGTTTTTGGAATTAGGCATCGGCGCGCGGGGAATGGCCATGGGGGAAGCTTATGTGGCGGTAGCCAACGACGGCTCGGCCTTTTACTGGAACCCCGCCGGCGCTTCCACCATGATCCGCTCGGAAGTATCGGGCATGTACGCTTCCCTGTTCAAGGGGCTGGTGCGGCATTTTCACGTCGGGTTTTCCCGGCCCCTGTACGGGGGCGCGGCGGTTTCGATCAACTGGATTCGTCTGACCGTGCCGGATATTCCCCTGTACGACTCCGCGCTGCTCTCCAATCCGAATTCTTCCTATGATACCCGGGTGGCGGAAGCGGGGGATGATCCTTACGGTTTTTGGACCCAATACGCCCTCACCGCGGCCCCGCTGGATTTTTCCGACAACAACGAAGACGCGCTCTTCTTCACCCTGGCCAAATCGCTTAAATTCGATCTTGATTTCGGCTGGCAGTATTTTGTGATACCCATTACCATCCCGGTAGGGTTTAACGTTAAATTGATTCGACAATCCCTGTTTGAGAACAAAGGCTCCGGCATCGGTTTTGACGCCGGGGGGATGATCAAATTCGGGATCGACGATTTGCTCGATGACAGCCGGTTGGGAAAATTCAGCTTTGGAGTGGCATTGAAAGATATTGCGAATACCAAAATTACCTGGAATACCGACTCCCGGCACGCCGATGAGATCAGACGGAGTTGGAACCTGGGATTCGCCTACCTTCAGCCCATCACCAAGATCAGCGGGCAATTGTTGCTGGCCTATTCATTCCGAACAAAATATGAAACTATTCATAATTTTGGTTTAGAATACTTATATTATAACCGCCTGGCGATACGCTTCGGTTTATCGGACAAAAAATTTACCGCCGGGATCGGTTTGCACGTCTCGCTATTCCAAATTGATTATGCCTTTCGCAGCCACGAATTGGGCGGGACGCACCGGATCAATACCGCTATTCAGCTATAATTAATTGGCAATTGCCAATTACAAACCAGGAATCTGACAAAAGCGTTTATGAAAAAGCTCTATCTTTTCACGAGTGTAATCGGCATTTTAAGCATTCTATTGTCCCCGGGATGCAAAGAAAGCAATACCAACAACACCCCGCCCCCGCCCAAAGTGGTTTTGACGCCCAAATCGCCCGATAGTGCGGCGGTAGAAACCGGTATTGACGCAGAGGATCCTGTCAACATCCCTGCCGATCCCAACAAAAATGGCATTTTGATACAATGGTACACGGTGAACCACGACGGTTTGCGCGCCTATGACGTGTACCGGCGGATGGGCGATAGCACGGGCAATTTCCAAAAAATTGCCGAGGTAATACAGCCTTTTGGCACGAACAAGGATACCGTTTACATCGATACAGATACCCTCCTGAGTCTGGACGACACAACTTATTACTATGTCGTAGCGCGGGATGAAGATGGGCAGGAAGGAGAACGCTCCCGGATAGATCATTACACCCTACTGCCCAAGCCGAGTTTGAACGGCCCGGACGGGGGACAGATTTTTGCCGGAACCTTTGATTGGAACTTCTCTTCCGATTTTGTGGCCCAGTACTTTATCTTCCGCCTGGAAACGGGCGCGGGAAACCAATATTTCCCCTACCATACCGGGCTTTACGAAACCACCGGAAATGTGAACTCCCGGCAAATCTGGAGTCTGGCGCAGTTGGGGCTTGCTCCCCTGCCGTCAGGCCAATACCGCTGGCGCATCGATACGCGAAATTATTTCGATTACTATCCATACAACCGCACCGGATCGGAATCGCCCTGGGGGGAATTTTGGGTGCCATGAATTTAAGAATCAGGAATCCCCGCCAGGGCAAGCAAGAACCGGGAGCCGGAAACCGATTTTTTGAGAGGAAAACCGGTTCAGGGGACCTGGCGCTCGAGATCAAGAAGTTCTCTTTTTTTGCTAAACTTCATAATTGTATAGCCGATAACAAAATTGACCCAAATCGGCGTTGAATAAAATTGAAGTTTAGTGGATGCTGAATAAGGATGTTTAAATTGACGAATAAACGGATTTGACCATGGCGACAGTTAAGGCAGGTATAATTCTTTTACCGGAAAGAACGAAAAGGTGGAAATGAAATTCAGGGTTATTGTCTTCTGTTTATTCGCCAGTATCGGTTCATTGACACTATCGGCAGCAGGGCAGGACTCTCCCCAGCAATTGCAAATCCAGACCAGCGACCGCCCGGCGCAGTATATTTTAGGGGGCGGAGACGTTCTCCTGATCACCGTGAATTTGTGGGGACACGTGTTGAAGCCGGGCATTTACAGTGTACCCAGTTCCTTTGGGATTATCGACTTGCTCTCCTCTGCCGGTGGGCCTTTGAAAACCGCCCGCTTGAACGACGTGCGGCTCATTCGCAAGAATCAGGAAGTAATCACCGTGAATATCGAACAATTCATCAAGACCGGCAACCAGGATTTGCTGGTACCCTTGCAGCCCGGCGACATCATCATCGTTTCCGGCAGCATATCCGATATTTTCGTTCAAGTGGTGCAGGTAATGGCAAACGTGGCGATCATATTAAATGTTATTATATTAGCTAACCGTTTATGATAAATTATTTTGGAAAAATTTATGGAAATGGATAATTTATACCGAAACTTGCTTAAAACATGCGGGAGGTCGCCCATGTCTAAAGGTTTCTTTTTTTTGGTAGTGCTGTTTTTTCTCCCGGCAATTCTTTTTGCTCAAGGTTACGGAAGTAAAAGCATGTTGCACGTGCAAACCGCTTCCACCCTGAAGCCCCAGCGGTTGGATGTCCGCTCCAATATGCGTTTTTGGACCAAGGTGGGGGATTATTTAGGGCAAAATAAACCACCCGACTTTGACGCCGTGAACTACTGGCTGGTGCAGTCGAACGTCTTGACGAGTTATGGCATCGCGGAACATTTCGACGCCACTTTTATGGCGGAAGTGTACCAGGACGTTCACAGCGGCGATGAAGCAAACGTGCCGGGGGATTTATACCTCGATTTCAAAGCCGGCTCATTTGAGTTGTCGAACAATCGCCTGAACGTCGGCGGCCAGTTTTCCATGCGCTTTCCCACCGGGAAATACCACAATTACCCCTTCGAGCCATACACCGCCGGTTCCCTGGAGTTCGGGATGTTCGGATTGTTCTCTTACTATAACGATCCTTTTCTGCCCCACCGGGATTTCAGTTTCCATGCCAACCTGGGCTGGTATTACCACAATGACGCTGGCCAGGTGCTGATCGAGGGAGACCCCTCTATCAATAAGGTAGAGCAGAAGTCTCAGAGCAATGCTTCCGCGCTACGCTACGGGTTAGGGTTTGTTTATCCTACCGAGATGTTCGACCTAAACCTGGAAATGTGGGGAAATGTCTTCCTGCAGGAGCCGGATTCATTTGCCTTCAGCCGGGAAAATTATATTTACATGACCCCTTCCATCCGCTTCAGGCCGAAATGGTGGGTCAGCTTCGACCTGGGGATGGATGTTCGCTTATCCAGTAACTCTAATACCACCGCCAATCAGATTACCTTCACCGGCGAGGGGGCGTTGGATTTACCCAATTACCCGGCCTGGAGAATGCACTTAGGGATGAATTTTGTGATTACCCCCGGGCAGGACCGCCTCAAAGGCGGGGTGGGCGACCAGGGCGACGTGCGCAATAAAGTCGATTTCTACGAAAAACTGCTGCGAGAGCGCGAAAGAACCCGCTCCATCGAAGAAGAGCTGCGCCGCCTGAAACGGGAGCGCGAACAAGCGGAAAAAGAGCTGGAAGAATTACGCCAACTGTTAGAAGAGGAAGGAAAATAAACGCTAACATTTTTCAGGTTCAACTAAAAAATCCCTCGCTTGCGGAGGGATTTTTTTTTCTATAAGGGATCGATGGTATGGATGAAGATAAAATTATCCGGCTGCTCAAAAAAGTGAAGCGTGAGGCGCTCGCCATCTATTCCAATTTTCACGTCGGCGCGGTGCTGGTTTCGGAAGATGACCGGTTGGTTTCCGGCTTTAATATCGAAAGCAGCTCTTACGGGCTTACCATTTGCGCGGAACGGGTGGCGCTGTTCAAGGCGCTTACGGAAGGCGTCAGGCAGTTCAAAAAAATTTATATCATGGCCGATGGAAGCGAGCCTTGCCCCCCTTGCGGCGCCTGCCGCCAGGTGTTGATGGATTTCGCCCCGGGCATCGAAGTGATCATGCTTTCCGAAGACGGGAAAAGAAAAGCGTTCCCCTTGCGAGATTTGCTGCCCCACGCTTTCAATGATGAGAATCTGCGGTTTTGAGAGGCGTGAAAGGTATAGAGAGCATTCGGTAATTCATCCTCCGCCAAATTCCGCAGAAAGGGCCGGGCGCTTTAGCGCCCTTACACCTTTTAGCCCCGCGGTTCACCGCGGGGCGAGGATGGATGGGCGATTGGTGATTCACCCACACTCCCAAACCGCTTCAGAATTTTATTTTTTTGTTTGACAATCTGCAATTTTATGTTTTATTAACCGCGAAATTCCTGCCCGTGGCAGGCAGGCGCGAATGAACGCGAATTAATTTTTATTGAAATTAGGTCCTCCCCCAAATTTGTGAATTTCATGGTTCTAAGGGGAAGCGCAATAAGTAAAGGCAGCAAGCATGGCGAAGAAAGCGCGCACGGCGATTACTCCGACTCGAGACGAAAATTACCCGGAATGGTACCAACAGGTCATCCGCGCGGCGGATTTGGCTGAAAACTCCCCGGTACGCGGCTGCATGGTCATCAAACCCTGGGGCTACAGCCTGTGGGAAAACATGCAGCGGGCTCTGGACAGAATGTTCAAAGATACCGGGCATCAAAACGCCTACTTTCCGCTGCTCATTCCCATGAGCTTTTTGCAAAAAGAAGCCCAACACGTGGAGGGTTTTGCCAAGGAGTGCGCGGTGGTAACCCACCACCGCCTGGAAGCAGATGAAACAGGAACGCTGAAACCTGCCGCGCCCCTGGAAGAACCGCTGGTGATACGCCCCACCTCCGAAACCATTATCGGGGAGATGTTTTCCAAATGGATTCAATCTTACCGCGATTTGCCGCTGCTGATCAACCAGTGGGCTAACGTGGTACGCTGGGAAATGCGCACCCGCCTGTTCCTGCGCACCACCGAATTTCTCTGGCAGGAAGGGCACACCGTCCACGCGACCGCGGAAGAAGCGCAAGAAGAAACCCTGCGGATGTTAGACGTGTACGCCGACTTTGCGGAAAACTACATGGCCACCCCGGTGATCAAGGGAGAGAAAACCGAAGCAGAGCGCTTCCCCGGGGCGGTGCGCACCTATTGCATCGAAGCAATGATGCAGGATCGCAAGGCGCTGCAAAGCGGAACTTCCCACTTCCTGGGGCAGAATTTTGCCCGCGCCTCCAACATCAAATTCCTGGACGCCGAAGGAAAGGAGCAATACGCTTATACCACCTCCTGGGGGGTTTCCACCCGGTTGATCGGGGCGCTGCTAATGGTGCACTCCGACGACGACGGTTTCATCGTTCCGCCCCGGCTGGCCCCGGCCCAGGCGGTCATTTTACCGATCATCCACGAGGAGGAAGCGCGCGGCGAGATCATGGAGTATTGCCGGCGCCTGAAAAAAGAGCTCCAGGCCACTTCCTACAGCGGCGGCAACTTGACCGTGGAGTTAGACGCCCGCGACGCCCGGGGCGGCGATAAATTCTGGTCCTGGGTGAAAAAAGGGGTTCCGCTGCGCCTGGAAGTGGGCAAGCGCGAGGTAGATGCGGGGATGGTCTCCGTGGGGCGGCGCGACGGCGACCATCGCGAGCGAAAATCTCTCTCGCACAATGAATTTGTCGCCACCGTTGTCGATCAATTGGAAGATATTCAGAAAAACCTTTATCAACGGGCGCTCCAATACCGCGATCGACATATCGTGCGGATCGACGACCGGGAAGAATTTTACAAATTTTTCACCCCGGAAAACCCGGAACAGCCGGAAATTCACGGCGGTTTCGCATTTTCACACTGGAACGGCAGCTCCGCGGTGGAAGAGAAACTCCGGCAAGATTTGGGAGTCACCATTCGCTGCATTCCCCTTACGAGAGATGAAGAAGCGGGGCGCTGCGTGATTACCGGCGAACCCAGCAAAGAGCGAGTCGTATTCGCAAAAGCGTATTGAAGCGCCCGGCGCATAGCCCCATGCGCTATGCACTTTGCGCTTTGCGAATTAATTCTGATTTCAACGAACAAAGGAAATCCTGATGTACGGCCAACCCGGATTTGGTTCTATCAGCCCGGCAATCAAGAATCTGCTGCTGACCAATATTGCGATTTTCTTGATCCAATCGCTAATTGCCCCCAACCTGGACAACGCTCTTTCCTGGCTTCTGCCGCCGGGGTACCGGCCGGGCGCAAATACCAGCGCGTTCGATCTTATCTTCGGTTTGATCCCTTCCCTGGTGGTGACCAAGTTTTATGTGTGGCAACTGGTCTCGTACATGTTCCTGCACGGCGGTTTTTGGCACATCTTCCTCAATATGTTCATCCTGTGGATGTTCGGCAGCGAGTTAGAGCATACCCTGGGAACCCGGGAATTCGTTCGTTATTATTTCTTGACCGGAGTCATCGCGGGCTTTTCCATTTTGATCTGGAACCTGGTTATGGGTATCGATCCGCTTACCATCGGCGCTTCCGGGGCTGTTTTTGGCATCCTGGCCGCGTATGCCCTGTTTTTTCCCGATCGCTACGTGTACGTGTATTTTCTATTCCCGGTGAAAGTAAAGTATTTTGTGTTATTTATCGGCATTTTGGAATTCTGGGCGCTCCCCAAACAGGATAATGTTTCCCACATTGCCCACTTAGGGGGAATGATCGCCGGCTTCTTCTATTTAAGGCATCGCTACCGCCACTGGGGAATTGGGCGGAATTTTTTCAAGGATTTTTTTAAAAAAAAAGATCGCTGGTAACCTCTCCTCCTTCCAAAGAGAAAGAGGCGCATCCACCCGGGGAGGAAAAAGAATCTTACGCCCGGGTGCTGGATGAGCTTCTGGATAAAATCAATCGCAAGGGGTATGACAGCCTCACCGCCCAGGAAAAGGAGTTGCTCAAGAAAGTTTCCGAATACCTGGATAACCTTTCGGGTGGGAAGGACCGGGAGCCTTAAGCTTAGACCTCAAAGGTTTTATAAACCTTTGAGGTCTTGATTTTTACGGGTATAAAACAAACAGCCCGGCAAAGTTACTTTGCCGGGCTGTCACGTTATTGGCAATATTCCGAACGCCGGATCAACCGGAGTCTTTCACGTCGATGTTTTTGCCCACCTCGTAAAACCCCAACTCGTTCTTATTCTTCATTTTGATTTTGATAACCGAGTTTTCCCCGTAGCGCCCGCGCAGGATCTCATCGGCCAGGGGGTCTTCGATATGTTTCTGGATGGCCCGCTTCAAGGGCCGGGCGCCTAACACGTCGTCAAACCCGGTCGAAACGATGAAATCTTTGGCGCCGTCGGTCAATTCCAGGGAAATACTGTGTTCCAGGAGGCGGCTGGCCATTTCGTCCACCAACAGCTCCACAATCTTGAAAACGTCTTTCCTCAACAATTTGTGGAAGAAGATCATTTCGTCCAGCCGGTTCAAAAATTCCGGGTTGAACATCCGCTTCATTTCGGTTTCGATCTTCTGTTTCATCACCTCGTGTTCTGCGTCTTCTTTCCCCTGGGTAAAGCCCATGGAGACGTTTTTCTTGATCTCCCGGGTGCCCACGTTGCTGGTCAGGATCAGGATGGTATTGCGAAAATCCACCTTGCGGCCCAGGCTGTCGGTCAATTGCCCCTCGTCTAACACTTGCAGCAGGATGTTGAACACGTCCGGGTGCGCTTTTTCGATTTCGTCGAACAAGATCACCGAATAGGGGTGGCGGCGAACTTTTTCGGTCAACTGGCCGCCCTCTTCGTAGCCCACGTAGCCCGGGGGAGAACCGACCAGGCGGGATACGGAGAATTTTTCCATGTATTCGGACATGTCGATGCGGATCAGGGCGTCTTTGCGCTCGAACAGGTATTCCGCCAGCATTTTGGCAAGGTGGGTCTTGCCGACGCCGGTGGGTCCCAGGAACATGAACGATCCGATGGGGCGATTGGGATCCTTCAGCCCCGCCCGGGTGCGGCGGATGGCCCGGGTAATGGTTTCCACCGCCCGGTCCTGGCCAATCACTTTCGCCATGAGGTGGTCTTCCATGTGCAGCAATTTGTTCGATTCGCTCTGCGCCACCCGCTGTACCGGGATGCCGGTCATCATGGAAACCACTTCCGCAATATCGTCATCGGACACCGTGGCGACGTGGCTTTCCTCTTCCCGCTCCCATTTGTTGCGCTCGTAAGCCAGTTCTTCCTGGAGGCGGCGCTCCACGTCGCGCAGTTTGGCGGCGCGCTCGAAATCCTGCTGCTTGGCATATTGTTCTTTTTCCTGGCGAATTTTCTCGATGCGCTGCTCCAGCTCCAGGATGGCCTTGGGCACCACAATGCTGGAAATGTGCACCCGCGAGCCGGTCTCGTCTAACACGTCGATGGCCTTGTCCGGGAAAAATTTGTCGGTGATGTAGCGTTCGCAGAGGCGAACCGTGCCTAAGAGGGCTTCGTCGGTATATTTGACGCGGTGGTGGTCTTCGTACTTGGTTTTGATGAAGCGGAGGATTTCCAGGGTTTCTTCCGGGGTGGTGGGTTCGATCATTACTTTCTGGAAGCGGCGTTCCAATGCCCCGTCTTTTTCGATATACATGCGATATTCATCTAACGTGGTGGCCCCGATGCACTGCAGCTCCCCGCGCGCCAGCGCCGGTTTGAACATGTTGGAAGCGTCCAGGGAGCCGGAGGCCCCCCCGGCGCCCACGATGGTGTGCAGTTCATCGATGAAAAGGATCACGTTGTCGGATTTTTCCAGCTCGCTCATAATCGCCTTCATGCGCTCCTCGAACTGCCCGCGGTACTTGGTTCCCGCCACGATGCTGCCCATGTCCAGCGCCACGATGCGCTTGTTGTGCAGCACCCGGGGCACTTTTTTGTTGATGATCCGCAGGGCTAACCCTTCCGCCACCGCGGTTTTGCCCACTCCCGGCTCGCCGATCAGCACCGGGTTGTTCTTCTTGCGGCGGCTCAGGATTTGCGCCACCCGTTCGATGATCTGGTCGCGCCCGATAATCGGATCCAATTTCCCTTGCATGGCCAGTTGGGTGAGGTCCCGGCCAAAATGGTCCAGCGCCGGGGTTTTAACTTTCGGGGATGGTTGCGAAGCGTAAGACATGGATGGCTTTCCCTCTAATATATTTTTCAACTCATTGAACACCACGTTGTAGTCAATATTGAAGCTCATCAGCACCTGCGCCGCCAGGCCCTCTTTTTCTTTCAGCAGGGAGAGCAGCAAATGCTCCGTCCCGATAATATCGGATTTGAAATTTTTCGCTTCCAGGTAGGTGATTTTCAAGACCTTTTCCGCCCGTTTGGAGAGCGGCAGGTTTCCCAGGGTCATCATCCCCCCTGCGGGGCCGGAGGCTTCCTCCAGCCGTTGTTTCAGCTTCTCCAAATCCAGGTTCAGGTTCCGCAAAATTTTGACCGCAATGCCTTCGCCCTCTTTCAAAATCCCCAACAGCAAATGCTCGGTGCCGATATAATCGTGCCCCAAACGCATCGCCTCTTCTTTGGAGAAACGAATGACTTTTTGAACCCGGCTGGTAAAGTTATTTCGTTGCGAGAATCCTAACATGATCAAACATGCCTCATTGGTTCGATGAACTCACCATGCAATAGTTCGGTAAACTCACTATGCAATAGTTCGATAAACTCACTGTGAACATAGCGTCTTTTTTTCCAGATCAATATAACTGATTCACCCCCCCTAATCAAGTCAGATTATCGCAATAAACGGACAAATGTTGAACGGCGGGTTTGGAAAAAATATCCAGACCTCAAAGGTTTTGAAAACCTTTGAGGTCTAACGTCTTAGGCAGTATATTATCGCAGCCGTTCGATGAATCGTGACTGGGCGTAGCACAAATTGCATATCTGGAGATTCCGGCATTCGCCGGAATGACAGTGCTGATAAGGTTTGTCATACCTGCTCCAAAGGAGTCGCTTCGTGACGAATGCAGGCATCTCATTACTCAAACCTAGTGCATCGCGGCAGAGAAAGTCCGCCGCCAGGCTTACTGGTTACGAAGTTCAACTTCGCACCCCAATTGCGTGCCGAAGTTCAACTTCGGCACGAGGATCGACGGACTTTCTCTGCCGGGGAGTACTAGTAAATTTGTGCAACTTGTGCTGCGCCCATCGTGACTAAAACAAGAAGGGGGAAAACATGTCGCCTCTGTTAATGTCCTTGATGCTGATTTCCTTCGCCGGGCTATTGGCGCTTGCGGTTTACCGCTTTGTAAAATACCGCCAGGCTCGCGGTTTTGCGGCGCAGTTGCTCCTGTTGATTGCCGCATTTGCGATCATCTTTTTGCTCTTCTATACCCCGGAAGAACCGGTTGTGAAAGGTTCCGGGAGCAACGAGATCTATTTTGTCATTATTCTTTACTTTTTTATGCTGTTGGGCATGGCCGCCCATTATGCCTATACTTACTTTTCTCGCCCGAAGAAGGAACGCAAAAAGTTCGATCCCGGCCTGTTCGTCGCCCCGGTGTTTGCCTCGCCGATCATCTTCATCCCCCTGTTGGCGGCGCTGCAGAACGCCGAAATCGACCTGCAAAACCTCACCGCGGCCAAGACGATGGTCTTCTTCGTCGCCTTCGAAAACGGTTTTTTCTGGAAAGAGTATTTCGACAACCGCCGCAAGGAGAAAGAAGATGGGACAGATTAAAGAAGAACCCCGTAGAGACGTTGCACCGCAACGTCTCAGGTCCCGAAACGCGATATTAACCTTCCGGAGGTTCCCAACCTCCGGAAGGTTAAAGGCGGGGCTGATATTTCTTATCTGCGGCGCTTGCTCCCTCGCCGCCCCCGCCTTCGCCCAAACCGGCATCAAAAAGGAGGTCTTGCCCGACGGGGTGGAACGGTACTACCGTCCGGCGCCCTCCCCGGGCAAGCCCCGCTTCTTCCAGCAATTGGAAGAGCTCTTCCAGGTGCTGCTCCCCGCGGATAGAAAACCGCCCTTCGGCAAAAGCGCGGCCTTTTTGGTGGGGGTAAGCGACTACAAATACATCTCCCCGGACCTCCCCTCGGTGGAGAAAGACCTGGAAGACATGCGCAAATTTCTTTTGGAAAGGGGCGGTTTTGACGAGGTCTTCGTGGCCCGCAACGCCACTGTCACCGACGAGCTGGTGGAAAAATACATGAAACGCGAGCTGCCCCGCCGCTTGAGCAAAGAGGACCGCCTGCTCTTTTACTTCTCCGGGCACGGGGCGGATAACCAGGGGCGCAGCGGCTACCTGCAATTCAGCGAGGCCAAACCCGGGGAATTCTGGGGGCGGCAGGTGCTGAAGATCGGCGACATCCACGACTGGTGCGATGAAATCAACCTCAAACACCTGCTGTTTATGTTGGATTGCTGCGCTTCCGGGCTGGCCTTCAGCGGCAAGGGAGAGCAGGACTGCGACCGCGCCATCCTGAGCACCCTCAGCGGCAACGGCAGCCGGGCGGTGCTCAGCGCCGGCACCGCGGAGCAGAACGCCTTCGCCCTTACCGGGCGCACTGACCGCGGCAACGGGGTGTTCACCCGGGCGTTCTTGAACGCTTTCGAGGCCGGGGAATCCGGCAGTTGCAACCTCCTCACCGCGGCGGACATTTACGCCCACATCGAAAAAGAGACCGGCCGGTTTGCCGCCCGCTACCGCAAGGAGTTGAAACCCCGCCTGTGGCCGCTGTTAGAGAGCGAATACCGCGGCGCCTTTGTCTTTTTGAACCCCGCGGCGCGCGGGCAAACCCTTACCGGGGAGCAGGCCGAAGCCCTGGCGGTGGTGAGCAAGGGGCAGGTGGCGGCGGCCTACGGCGTCATCTGGGTGATTTCCTACCTTACCGGCGGCCTGTACATTGACGGGCAGTTCGCCGGCAACGTGGAAGAAAGCGGCGACGCCCTGCCGTTCGACCGCCCGGTGGGTGCCTACAGGGTGGAACTGCGCGGCGCCAGCGAAACCCTGGCCGAAACCGTTACCGTTTCCAAAGGCCGCACCACCGCGGTAACCTTCCGCTCCCGAACTTCCCCGCCCCCGCCTCGCCGGGAAGGAGAAACCACCGTAACCAAAATCTTCCGCTCCACCCCCGATCAGAATTTCTCTGAACAAGATCAGATTGATATGCTGAAGCAACATGGGTTTTATGAAAAATATGATAATCCCGAGGGCCGGGGATTCGCCAACCAGTTCGAAAAACAGCAGGGCGGTAAGGTAATCTTCGACCGCGCCAGCGGTTTGATGTGGCAGCAATCCGGTTCGGAGAATTACATGGTTTATGAAGAAGCGAAAAAATATATCGCGCAGTTGAACCGGGATGGTTTTGCCGGTTACAGCGACTGGCGTCTGCCGACTTTAGAAGAAGCGATGTCTTTGATGGAGCGGGAAGAGAAAAATAATCTTTATATTGACCCGTTGTTTGGCAACAAGCAACAGTGGATTTGGACGGCAGATAAGGAAAGCGCCTCGCGCGCCTGGGTGGTC
>WYBG01000462.1 GCA_011526015.1 Deltaproteobacteria bacterium
AAACTTTCCCGGTAGGCGTCCTGGATTTTATCCGGGCCGACGTTGCGGGCAAAATCCATGGTGATCTGCTTGGCTTTGTCGTCGCTCATCGCCGCGGTTAATCCCTCTTCGGCGCTGCCGATGGCCGCATCCTGCATGTAATGCGCAATCCCGTACACCTTGAATATCATTTTTTTCCTCACCGCCGTGCCGGTTATCGAAAGGACATACTCGGTTCCATCGTGCGTAAAGCTCACCTGTTTGGGGAAATTCTTCCCGGTGGAAGATTCCTTGACCATCTCCTGGGCGAGCAGGGGAAGGGCGCAAATCGCTAACAGCGCGGCGATCATTACCATCATGCGATGTTTTGGTTTCATGGTTTCTCCTCCAAAATCATGGGGTTTAGAGTACACAACATAATTGGCAATTGCCAATTATCAATTGCCAATTGGCAATTTAATAAGGTTCATGCTCAGCGATTGGCCGCCAGGGGCTGCGTTTTTGCCCTGACGGATAGTTTTGCCTGTTCGATGTGGTCGAACATCATCAGCCGGTCTATGGTCTCCATTCCGGAAATCACCTGGCCGATCACGGTATATCGCCCGTTCAATTGCGGCTGCGGAGTATGAGCGACAAAAAACTGGCTCCCCCCGGTATCTTTGCCGGCCAGGGCCATTCCCACGGTTCCGCGCTCGTAGGGCAGGTCGTTGTATTCACACAACACCGAGTAACCCGGGCCGCCCCAGCCGTCGCCGCGGGGATCCCCGACCTGCACCACAAACCCCGGAACCACCCGGTGGAAGGAGATCCCCTTATAGAAATTCTGCTTCACCAGGGAAACAATATTGGCGGTATTGATGGGCGCTTTTTCCGGGTTCAATTCTATGGTAAACTCGCCCGCGGAGGTCTGGAAGGTAACCTGGTAGAGTGAATCCAGGCTAAGCGACGGAAAGTCCCAGCGCACAGCGTAAACGGATTGAACCGGCGGCATCTCGATGTCCGCATTCCCGCTAATATGCTGCAAGGCGCGCCGGGCTTTTTCACGAATTCCCGGGTAGGGATTGCGCAATTCCTCCCGCAGAAAGGGCAGCGCCTCTTCGCTGCCAATGCTGTCCAGGGCGACGATGATCGGCTCCATGGCCTCCAGATCGCGGGGAGCGGAAAATTTGCGGTAGGCGTCGATGAGCGGCTGCACCGCCTGAACGGTTAAAGGTGATTTGATCAGCGAAAGGTAATTGGAAACAATGGTAGCGACCGCCAGATCCCCGGATTTGAGGGATTCCAGAAAGAATTCCAGCGAGGGGGGTTTGGAGCGCTTTATCAGCACTTCGACGGCCAGGGTTCTCTGGGCAGGGTTGTTGTCCTGTGATAATTGCATCAGCAGGGTCGTGGCTTCGTCGGTCTCTTTGGGGGGCTTCTGCTGGTCGAAGGCTTCGATATTATCCAGGGTTTTGATGGCGTAGTAATTTTGCGGCCAGGGTTGTTGCAGCAAATCATCTTTGACGATTTTCAACGCGTCCTCCGGCTGAACCAGCGCCAACACCGCCAGGGCTTCTCCCCGGATCCGCCAATCCGGGGACTCCTGATAGACTCGCCGCATCTCCCGGCGGGTGTACCAGTTTTTGTAATATGCCAGGGATTGAATGGCTTGAATTCGAACGTTGGGATGAGGATCTTCGAGCAGTTTTACGATCTCGCCCTGAAAATTCGGATCCTCCATCTTCCCCGCCAGGTCGAGCGCGGCGATGCGCACGTACCAGGTAGAATCCTGCAACTGCGCGGTTACCCGCCGGCGAAAATCGCGCGACTGGTATTTGTTCCACAATTCCCGGTAATTGGGTTGGGTTCTCAAAGGCACAAATTCGGGGGATTTCATCAAAGCGTCAATATCGACCAGCCCTTTGAGCGCAAAATACCTGGCCCGGGGATCCTCTTTTTCCAGCGATTTGGCCAAAAATTCAAAGGTGCCCAGGCCGCGGATACGATACACCGCATAGGCCAGCCGCCAGGCCAATTCCGGGTCGTCGGTGAGGAGCAGCAATCTTTCCATAGACGAGTACAACTGCAAGGGAGGATACCCCCGGTAGGCCAGCATTCCGTAGGCCAGGGCAAAACTTTTTAGATAGTCCTTATCCCCGCTGTCGGAAAAATCCCGCAGGGGATTGAGATTTTTACCGCTGCCGGTTTTTCCGTACGCGTCAATGATCTTCAAGCGGATGGATTTATCGGTTTCCACCCGCAATGCGTCCGCCAGGTAATTCTCGGCCACGGGAGAGAACAACTGCCCCAGGGCAAAGGCGGCCGCGGCGCGAACGGCGGGGTCCTCATCGGTAAGGCGGTTGGCCAGCAGCACCGCCTGGGTGGTATCCTGAATTTTCCCCAGGGTTTCCACCGCTTTCAGGCGGATGTTGCCATTTTTGTGGTTGAACCAGCGAATAAATTTTTCCGGATCGGCTTTCCGGGAGTATTCCGCCTGCCGAAGCTCCTGCATGGCCAGGTCCTCGTCCAGTTTGCCGCAGGAAACCGTGAGTCCTATAAGAATTAAAAAGAACGCCAGAAAAATTTTCATTCCGAATTCCCGGTTTATGAATTGGGCACTGCTGATTTTTTAAAGGGTGATAATATATCAGTTTCTCTCCTGAAAACCTATACGGGATGATAAAAAATGCAGGAACGGGGGGATTAAGGGAGACCGCTGGTCTTCAGACGCAGGGCGACATTGATCTTCCGCGACATACAGGAAGCGGCGTTCGAAACGCCGTCGTTGGCTTCCTCGTCGAATCCGCAATACTGCACGTAATCGTGGCAGCTGCGGTGGTCTTTCATGCCTTTCAGGCAGTATAACTCCCGGTATTTTCGCGGCTCCTTGCGACTCAGGTCTTCCACGTCGATGAGGGAACCGAAGGGGCATTGCACGCATCCTTCCGGCTGGAGGGGAATGGGATAGGCGGTTTCCCGCGCCACCAGGGCTTTGGATTCATCCCACAACGGCGCTTCCCCGC
>WYBG01000463.1 GCA_011526015.1 Deltaproteobacteria bacterium
CGCGTAAGGTCATAAATTGTGTTTTTAAATTTTTCGGGTATATGGGTATAAGGTATAGGGAAAACAATGCCTTATACCCTATACCTTATATCCTCAAAAATCACAGTTTATGCCCTTATACAGTATAAATGGTTAAATGGCTAAATTGTTAAATGGTTGGATTGATGGGGATAACCATTTACCATTCAACCATGTAACCATCCATCAATCCAATACTCCATAGCAACAGCCGAACGCCTAATCTTCCTCCATCAAAGCGAAGAGCATGATCAGGGTAATCCCGATCACCACCAGGTACACCCCGAGGTCGAACAGGAGCGGGGTTCCCAGGGGAATTTGCCCCGCCAGGGGCAGGTGAAGCGTCTCCCACTGGCCGGTGAGGAAGGGTTTGCCGGAAAACAGGGCAGGCGTCCCGCTGAGCAGCGCCAGGAGCAGCCCGGCGGCGACCAGGATGCGGGGATCGATTCTCAGCTTCGCGCGGGCGTCATCCACGCCGCAGGCCATGGCGTAGAGAATCAGCGCCGCGGCGGCCAGCAGCCCCCCGATGAACCCGCCTCCCGGGGCGTTATGCCCGCGATAGAGGATCAACAGGGAAAAAAACAGGAATAACGGGGTCAAATAGCGGCTGGCGATTCTTAAAATAGTCGAAGTCATACCAGTTTCCCGTTGATTGTGTGTTCGTGTGTTCATGTGCTCGTATGTTCAGGTGTTTCCCATAGGGATGCCTTACGGCACAGGTGTTAGGGTTACTTTAACACCGTGACACTTGAACACACAAGCACACGAACACCTGAACACCATACCACTACTTCAGCTTCAACTTCAATAATGCAAAAACGCCGACCGCGGCCACCGCCAATACGGTAATTTCCCCCAGGGTATCCAGGGCGCGGAAATCCACCAGGATCACGTTTACCACGTTTCGCCCGTGAGCCAGGGGGAGGCTGTTCTCGGCAAAATACCCGGAAATGGTAGGATGTAACTGCAAATTGGCCGCTTTGAGCGCCAGGGCGCTCATCATTCCCCCGAATAGCAGCGCAATTAGCGCGTCCCGCACCCGGGAGCGGGTTCTCGATAGTCTGTTGAAAGCAGGCAGGTGATACACCACTAACACGAACAGGATTACCGAAAGAGTTTCGATGAGAATCTGGGTAATGGCCAGGTCCGGCGCGCCGTAAAAAACGAAAATCACCGCCACACCGTAGCCGATCACCCCCAGGGCAATGGCGGCGGTCAGGCGGGAGCGGGAGATCAAAGCGGTAAGCGCCGCCAGCAGCATGATGACCCCCAGGCCGATCTCATAATAGCGCGCAACGGCGATTTTTTCCAGGTTTTGCCACCCCGGCGGTAAAACCAGCTTGAAAAATACCAATAGCATGGTGGCCAGGAAAATCGTCAGCAGGTAATAACGCAGGTAACCGTTTTGCAGCAGGCGAGTTTGGGCGCGGGCAAAATCCATTAATCCATCCAGCCCCTTTTGGTACCAGGCCGAAGGAGTAAGGAAGGATAAACCCTGCGCTCGCCCGGCCAGGCGGCGGAAGAAATTCCGGGCAAAGAACAGGGCGATGCCGGCCAGCACGGTGAAAACGCTCAGTAACAGTACGAAATTCAGGCCGTGCCACAACTTCAATTTGATGGTAATTTCTTCCGCCCGGATCGCCTGGATCGCCGGGGAGACCAGCGAATTGGCAATCAAACCCGGAAACAGGCCCAGGAGCAAGCCCGCGGCGGCCATGGTCAAGGGACCCAGCCAGAGGGAAAGCGGCGCTTCGTGAGGTTTGCGGGGAGTGGTGCGTTTATCGCCCACAAAAGGGCGAATGCCCACGATGGCGGCCACGGTGACGTTAATGATATTGGCAATCACCCCGATCCCCAAAATCAACGGGGCGGCGGTGGGCGCTTGCAGCTTGGCTTCGTAGATCAATTCCTTGCCGATGAAACCTAACAGGGGCGGGAAACCGGTCATGGACAGCGCTGCCAGCCCGGCCGCCAGGGCGGTTAGCGGCATGATTTTGACGAGGCCGCCGAGGGACTGCACGTCGCGGGTGCCGGTTTCGTGGTCCACCGCCCCGGCCATCATAAACAAGGATCCTTTATAGAGGGAGTGAACCACCAGGAACACCATGGCCGCCTTGGCGGCTTCGGCGGTGCCGATGCCCAGCAGCAGCACCAAAATTCCCAATGCGCTGACCGTGGAATATGCCAAAAGCCGTTTCAGATCGGTTTGGGGCAGGGCCAGCAGGGCGCCGATCAGCATGGTGGCGGCACCCGCCAGGGTTACCAGGTAGTGCCACTCAGCGCTGCCGCCCAGGATGGGATTCATGCGCGCCAGCAGGTACACCCCGGCTTTGACCATGGTAGCGGAGTGCAGGTAGGCGCTGACCGGCGTGGGAGCGGCCATGGCCCCGGGCAGCCAGAAATGAAACGGCGCCTGGGCGGATTTGGTAAACGCGCCGAGCAGGAACAGCAACAGCGCCGGCAGGTAAAGGGGATGCTCCCGGATGACCCCGTCGGCGTTTGCCAGGGCAGAAATTTCGTAACTTCCCCCCACGCTGCCCAGGATGATAATCCCCGCTAACAGCGCCAGCCCCCCGCCCCCGGTAATGAGCAGGGCTTGCAGCGCGGCGCTGCGGGAATCCTCTTTTTCATGGTTAAACCCGATCAACAGGTAGGAGGAGAGGCTGGTCAACTCCCAAAAAATGAACAGCGCCAGCAGGTTATCCGCTAACACCACCCCTAACATGGAGGCCATGAACATCAGGATATAGGAATAAAACCGCCCCAATTGGGCGTGCCCGTGCAAGTACCCCCCGGCGTAAATGAGCACCAGCGCCCCGATGCCGCTGATCAGCAAAGCAAAGAGCAGGCTCAGCCCGTCCAAATAAAAGGAGAGGCGGATGCCCAGGGTGGGAACCCATTCATACGCCGCGCGGACCGCTTCCCCGGCGCTTACCTCGCGGTGGAAGCCGGCCAGGTAGATGGCGATAGCCAGGGGCAGCAGGGCGAAGACCCAGCCGGTTTTTCCCCGCAACAGCCGGTGGAGAAACGGGGCAAGGATTGCTAAGAGAAATCCTGAAAATATTGTGGTGGCCAGGCCCATTCTAAATACCGGTTATTTTTCCAAAGAACACTTTTTGCCCTTTTATCCGTTTTTCGGCGGGGATGATAACGAAATCATTACGCGTTTGCAAGAGGCTTTGATAATTTCAATAGAAGCGCCATCGTAAGAGCGTATTTGAAAATTCGATTTAGTACTTCTAATACGCTCAATTGGAACGCGGATGACGCTGATGCGACGGATTTACACAGATTTTTCTAAATTTATCCGTGAAAATCCGTTGTTTCAGCGTCATCAGCGTTCCAATTTTTTGCCTCGGCTCATTGCCGGAGATTTTTCAAACATCCTCTAATTGTGTTGCGCTCCCCGGCTCAATCGAAATCGAACAACTCTTCCAAAAAGGATTTGCGCTTTTTGTGTTTTCCATGATAGGGTTTGCCGGAATGAGAGGAGTACTCCGGCCCCGCGCCCCCGGTCGGCTGCGGCCCTACGGTTTGCAAGGAACGCTCGATAATTTTATCCAGCTCGCCGCGATCCAGCCATACACCGCGGCATTTTGGGCAGTAGTCGATCTCCACCCCCTGGCGTTCGGTAATTTTCAACTCTTCCAAACAGTGCGGACAGTGCATAACATGTCTCCCTTTGGTTATTTTCTCTAACCTTAGCCACTTTAGTCACTTTAGCTCACTTTGTCACTTTAACTCACTTTAGCTCACTTCCCACCTCTATCTGGCGCTGCCAGAACTTTTCCCGGATTTGCCGGGCCATTTGAGCGCTCTTTTGCGCGGTTTCTTCGTGCCCCAGGCGCTGGTGAGCTTTAGCCATCCCGTCCCAGGCCGGGGCGAAAAACAGGTCTTTTTCGACGCAGTATTCGAATTCCTCTAACGCCTCCCTGGGAAAACCGTTTTCTAGCAGCTTGCGCCCCTGGGCCAGGTGGTTTTCGATGTCGGAGATTTCGTACTCCAGGCGCAGGCGAATGGCATTCTCGGACTTGAGGGTCACCAGGGAACAGGGCATCTCCCGAACCACTTTCTCCGCCACTGCACCTAACATCGCCCGGGGTTGGCTGCTGTTACCCACCGCGCCCATCACTAAGAGGTCGAAGCCGGAATAGCGGATTTCGTTGAGGATTTCCCGCTCCGCCTTGCCGAACAATACCATCCGCTTCCAGACGACATTGTGAAAGTCAAATTCTTCCAGGAAAAGATCGAACTGCCCCTGGCGCTTTGTTTCCAGGGCTTTCTGGGATTCCAGCGCCACGGGATTGAGATTATAATAGAACCCGAACAACGGCTGGATGACGTGCAGCACGGTTAACTCCACCCGGAAATGCCGGGCCAGGTGCACGGCGTTGTGCAGGGCGCGTTTGGAGGGTTCCGAGAAATCCACCGGGCAGAGAATTTTCCGGATCGCGGGGAAAAATCCTGCCCGGGCCACCCAGACCGGTTTCCCGGCCCTGCGAATCACCTTCTCCGCCGTGGTGCCCAGGGGATAGTGGTCGCCGGAGGATTTATCCCCCGCGCCCATCACGATCAGGTTCACGTCGTCCATCTCCGCCTGGTTGATGATCCGGGCAAAGGAATTGCCCTCCTCGAGGATGGTTTGCACCTTCGTAACGCCTTCCCGGATCAATGTATCCGCAGTCCTTTGCATCTCCCGGGTGGCTGCTTGTTTGATCCGATCCGGATCGTAGGGTTCTCCTTCGGGAAGCACGTGCAGCAGCAAAATTTCGGAATGGAAGTTTTTCGCCAAATAGGCCGCGGTTCGCAGCGCATCTCCGGAGGCGCCACTGAAATCGGTGGCGAGCAAGATTTTTTCCAGCAGTTTCATGGCCATTTCCTTGCATTACGGATTCAACAGGGCATCGAGTAGTCCCACGCCGGCGCCTTTGGGTTTGGCGTCTAACATCGGGACGGGAGTCGAGGAGACCAAATCTTCGGTGACGCTGCCCAGGAGCACGGCGGCGCTGGCGCTTTTGCCCCGGGAACCCACCACGATCA
>WYBG01000464.1 GCA_011526015.1 Deltaproteobacteria bacterium
AAAAGATCGGCCTGGCCATGCACAATTTTGGCGGCAGCGGGTATTTGTGGCTGGAGCTTAGCGAGGATGAAAACGGCAAGCCCGGCCCCACCGCCGTTTCCACTCGCAAAATTCCCCTGCAATATATCGTTACCCGGCAGGGCTACCAGTGGGTGGATTTTCCTTTCGAGGGCATTGTACTGTCCCCGGGGCGCTACTGGTTTTTCCTGAATTTCTCCGGGGGGCCGATTGTCAACTGGTTTTACAGCTACGGCAAGCCGGTCGGCCCGGCCGACGGCACCCGCGCCCGGGCGCTGGGGGCAAGCGACTGGCCGACGATTTTATCGTTCGAGTTCAACTACCGGGTAAGCGGAAAAGCGGTGAAGAAGTGATCGATGTCTATCCGGATTATTCACAAACCGGGAACCTGGTGAAACGATAAATGGGCGGCAGCGGCAATAAACCCCTGCTTATTTTCGCCCACCGCGGCGAGGCGCAGGAATTCCTGCAACGACTGCCCTTTCAAGCGGCAGATACCGAATTCAAAGGATTTTATGAAACGGAAGAGCGGTCGCTGCTCCTCTGCGGGGAAGGATTGCCGGCAGCGCACGCGCGAGTGTCCGCGGTTCTCAATGCCTTCGGGGAAACCCTTTCCCTGGTCCTCAACCTCGGCATTGCCGGCAGCCTCTCCGATGCGCTCCCGGCAGGAGAGATTTACCCCATTCGCACGGTTTACCGCGAGCCCGACGCCGGGCAGGCGTTCCCTTCTTTCCGCAGCGCAGAGCCGGGCGCGCAGATTGACTGTATTTCCGCCGCAAAGCGCGTTCTCAGCCCCGGTTACGCCCGGCGCCTTGCTCCTTTTGCCCCCATTGTTGACCGGGAGCTGTGGGCGATTGCCTCCCTCTGCGCAGACAATAACCTTCCTTTCTTCGCTTATAAACTTATCAGCGACCGCGCCGGCGTGGATACCTCTACAGTAGATTTTAATACCCGCGCCCGGCAATTCAGCGAGCAACTCTACGAATTTTACGGTATGCACCGCCGGCATGCCACGGAATCACAACGATAAGGAATCCCCTTTTACTTTTCCCTTTTGCCTTTTGCCTTTTTCCTTTATGTTGTACGCCCATGAAAAAGTCGCAAAATAAACATACCGCTTCGCCCACCTTCGACACCTCCACGCCCTCGCGCCTGGCGGTGAAGATCGCTGCGCTGCTCAGCGTGTCGATGTTCCTGGCCGTGGTGTTCTCCGGAATGTTCGTCTATCGCAAGAATCTGGAACTGATTCTGATGAACTTGCAAAACCAGTTGCAGCTGGCCGCCAATACCAACGCCATCTCCATCGACGGAGAAATGTATCAACAATTAAAGGGGAAGGAATCCGTAAACACCCCGGAATATCGCCGGATTCGCAAGGTGCTGGAGGAATTCGTCGCCTCCAACCGCCATTTGGGATTCGATCCCGAATGCGCCTACACCTTCCGGCGAATTTCGCCGGATTCCCTGGAATTTACCGCCATGCTGCACGACCAGTACGTGGGCAACCGCTACCCGGTGCGCCCGGAAATGCTGCCTGCGCTGGAGCGGGGGGTACCCGGCTTCACCGGCATTTATGAAGACGAGAACGGCGTGTGGGTCTCCGCTTACGCCCCGATCTTCAACCGCAGCCGGGAGATCGTGGGCATCGTGGAGGTGGACTTCAAGAATAACGTGTATTTGATGGCCACCCAAAAGGAAATTTACTGGATCATTTTTTTCGCCCTGTTGGGAATCGGCATGGCCGTGCTGATTGCGCTTTTATTGAACCGCGCCATCGCCCGCCCGATCGTGAACATTTCCCGCGCCGCGATCCGCTTCTCAGAGGGCGATTTAGACGTCTCCGTGCCGGTTAGCACCCGCGACGAGATCGGCATGTTGGCGCGGGCTTTCAACTACATGGTTAAAGAGATCAAAGAGAAAGAAATCATCCGCCGCCAGAACAAAGAGCTGACCGAAGCGTACGCCAAACTCGACGCCCTGAACCGCTCGCTGCAAGAAGCCAACCGCTTGAAATCCGAATTTTTGAGCATCGCCGCCCACGACCTGAAAAGCCCCTTGCAGGTGATCGGCGGTTTTGCGGAGTTGATTTCCAATACATCCGGCCAGCATCATGACGTGTATCGAAATGCGGAGAAAATTCGCAGCGCCGCCCGGCGGATGTTGACCATTATCAATCAACTGTTGGATACTACGGCCATCGAAAGCGGCCGCTTTAAACTGAACAAGGAATGGGCCGACCTGGGAGAGCTGGCCCGGCAAGTGGTGGAACAAAACCGCTCCCTGGCGGAGAAAAAAGAGCAGCGCCTGGCGTTCTCGGCGGAGAACGAATGCCGGGCGATGGTGGACCCCCGGCGCATTGCCGAAGCGCTCGACAACCTGGTCAACAACGCCATCAAGTTCTCTCCCCCCGGAAAAACCATCTCCGTGGGGGTGCAAAAAGCGCCGGAAAAGGGCGGTTTCAACGGCAAGGTGCGCCTTCGCATCGAAGACCAGGGGCCGGGCTTGAGCAAGGAAGACCTGGAAAAACTGTTCGGAAAATTCACCCGCCTCTCCGCCCAGCCCACTGGTGGCGAATCTTCCACCGGCCTGGGGCTTTCTATTGTAAAACAGATCGTGGAGCTGCACGGCGGCAGGGTGTGGGCGGAAAGCCGCGGCCGCGGCAAGGGCGCGGCCTTTATCGTGGAGCTGGGGGGCAGGGCGCATAGAGCATAGCGCATAGGGCATGGCGCATGGAGCATAGGGCATGGGGCATAGCGCATAGCGCATAGGGCATGGAGTAGAGAGGGATGCCCGATTTTTAACGCTATGCTCTTTGCCCTATGCGCTCTGCACCCTGCGCTTTGCGCCTCACGTTTCACGCATTACGTTTCACGTGCCATGAAACTCTGGATCGACAAAACCGCATGGGCCTCCCAACGCGCCCGGAACACCATCGCTGCCCTGCGCCCCGGGAATATCCGGCGCATCGCGGTGATCAAGCACGGCGCGTTAGGCGACATGCTGCTCACCCGCCCGTTTTTTATCACTCTGCGGGAGTATTTCCCGGAAGCGCAGCTCACCCTCAGTGCGGCCAGCCATTATTTGAACGGGATTCCGGAAGACCTGATCGACCGGCTGCACGTGGGTTTCGGGAAAAAGGAGCGCGGAAAATCCCTGCCGGAAACCCTGCGAAACTATAAGTCGCTCGGCGCTCACGATCTGCTCTTCGATCTCACTTCTAACGCCCGATCCTTGTGGCTTACCCGGCTCAACCCCGCCCGGCTGAAGATCGGCTTCATCCCTTCCGGCGGCCATCGCCGCTTCTTCAAGCTGATTTACGACGTGGCGGCGCCGCGCACGGAGTATAAATTCGAGGCGGAAACCTTTTTGGATCAACTCAACGTGTTGGGATTGCAGCACCACTGGCCGCTGCGCTTCGATTTGCCGGCGCAGGAGCGCTTGATCCCTGAAAAATACATTCTCTACTTTCCCGGCGCTTCGGACGCTTATAAATGCTGGCCGGCAGGGCATTTTACCGGCCTGATCGGCCAAATGCTGGAAAGGTTCGGCGAGTACCGCCAGGTGGTGCTCGCCGGGGTGCAGGAGTGGGAAAAGCAGCGGGCGCAGGAAGTGGCGGAGCCGTTCCGAAACAGCGGAAAAGTGATTCTGCGGGAAGGAGGGGGGGAGGCATTTTCACTGGTGGCCCACGCAGCGTGCTTCATCGGCAACGACACCGGCATTCGCAATTACGCTATTGCCGCGGGGATTCCCACGGTGGGAATTTTCTTTTCCACCCTGCCCTTCCGCTACCTGCCCCGCTTCGGCAAACACCGGGCGGTATTCGAGTTGGAGGGCGGCGCGCCGGGGGTGGAGAAGGTGTACCGCGCGGCGCTGGAAATTCTTGGTGAATATTCTTGATTGCCACGCTTCAGCGCGATATTCTATTTCCATGAATGGAGCTTTCGTTTTTCCAGGGGGGGGGAGATTATTCCATACGCTAAAGCGTAGCAATCAATATAATTTTTTGATTTCCACGCTTTAGCGTGATTTCGCATTTCAGCCCCAGGAGGTGCCACGACCGATGAACCTTCCCTTCAGCCAGGACGCCGCTTACCGCTTCGATTCCCTCTACCAGTGGTTGAATCGCAAATACCGTCTGGAACAGGTAGAACTATCCATCGCCGGGGAAGGCTATCGCATTTTTAAGATTCAAAACATCGATGAAGTTTTAGAGCTGGCGCTAAAAGAGTCTTCCCGGCCGGACGAACACGCGCCCTACTGGGCGGAGCTCTGGCCCTCCGCGCTGGCGCTGGCGCAATTCCTCAGCCGCGAGGTGAATCTGGCGGGCAGAACCGCGCTGGAGTTAGGCTCCGGCCTGGGATTGGTGGGCATCGTCGCGCACCGTTGCGGGGCGGAGGTGCTGCTCAGCGACCTGGAAGACGACGCCCTGCGCATGGCGGAGCTGAACTGGATCATCAATTTTGGGGAACTGCCCGGCATGGTGCGCCTGGACTGGCGCAATCCCGCGCTGAACCGGCAGTTCGAGACGCTTCTGGCCGCGGACCTGGCCTACGAAAAGCGCCTCTTCTGGCCGCTCATCGACGCCTTCGGAAAATTGCTGGCACCCGGGGGCGAAATCTGGCTGAGCGAGCCTAACCGCCCGATTGCGGTCGATTTTTTTGAACTGCTGAAGAAAGAGGGGTTCGAGTGGGAAAAATTCACCGAAACGGTGGAATTCGAGCAACGAAAAGTCGATATTTCAGTGTACCGGATTGATATACTAAGCGCATTTTAAAATTTCCGTTTCTTATTCTATAAGGAACCCCCGCTAGGGGTTCAACATTTGTAGCCGGCAATAATACCAATACGAACCGCAACCCCGGCAGGGGTTGAACCCCTTCGG
>WYBG01000465.1 GCA_011526015.1 Deltaproteobacteria bacterium
ACCCAAATCCTTCGGGAGAGAACGTGGCGGATCTTTCAACTGCCGACCTGGAACAAATTGCCGGGCAGATCACCCGGATTCTGAAAGCGCAGGGCCTCTCCTTCGCGGGCGCCGCGTGCGACTGTAGCTGCTGCGGAAGCGATTGCGGCGGGCGCTGCGCCGAGAAAGCCTCCGACACGGTGCGGCAATTCATCACACTGGGGGCCAGCCGGATTACCTACCGCCCCGGCGGGCAGGGAGTTCCCAAAGATATTGCCGCTTACATCGATCACACCCTGCTCAAGCCCGATGCTACCCGCAGCGACGTCGAAAAACTGTGCGAAGAAGCCCGGGAACACGAATTTGCCTCGGTGTGCATCAATCCCACCTACGTCAAACTGGCGGCGAGTCTGTTGAAGGGCAGCGCGGTGAAAGTTTGCACCGTGGCAGGATTCCCTTTTGGCACCCATACGCCCCAGATCAAGGGATTGGAGGCGCGCCAGGCGGTGCGGGAAGGGGCGCGGGAGATCGACATGGTGATCAACGTCGGGGCAGTGAAAAACCGCGACCTGGATTTGCTCTACCGCGACATTCGCGCCGTGGTGGAAGCGTGCTTAGACGGCAGCGCCATCTGCAAGGTAATCATCGAAACCGCCCTGCTCGCTGACGAGGAGAAAATCATCGCCTGCGAGACCGCCCGGCGGGCGCGGGCGCATTTCGTGAAAACCTCCACCGGCTACGGGGGCGGCGGGGCCACCGCCCACGACGTAGCCCTGATGGCGGAAGCAGTGCGGGGCAGCGGCATGGGGGTGAAAGCCTCCGGGGGCATCCGCAGCTACGCGGACGCGCTGCAAATGATCAAAGCCGGGGCCACCCGCATCGGCGCCAGCGCCAGCGTGCAAATCGTGCAGGGGAATCCCGGGGTGAAGGTGACGGAATCGAATTAAATTGGGTGATTTAGTGATTTGGCGATTGATTAATTTAGAAAATTAATGGTGTAAACAGGAAATTATAAATGTTCTTCAAGAGAATAGAAGTTTCGAATTTTAAAAGTTTTGATAAGTTGGAAGTTGATTTGGGTAGGCTTAATGTATTGATTGGAGCGAATGCCTCTGGAAAATCCAATTTTGTACAGGTTTTTAAATTTCTGCGGGATATTGTGAATGACGGTCTGGAAAATGCTGTTTCTCTACAGGGAGGCGTTCAATATTTGCGAAATACCTATATTGACCTGGATAAGGAATTTTCCATTAAAACCAATGCTAAGATCGACAAATATTTTCCCCTCCCTATATGGAGCGCAGAATATTCAATTGACTTCACGCCGGATCAACTATGGTATGGATTTGGAATCGGATTCAAAAAGAGAATGAAGGCTTTTACAGTATTGAATGATCATTTAATATTGGAAGGCGACTTTCGGTTAGGGTCACATCGGCAGGCTCAGAAAAAAACACAAAAAATATCGGCAAGAGGAGAACTAGAATCTTTTTATGACAGGGGACAACTTTCGGAATTCTTTTCTGAAGCATCGGATGAACCCGTATTAAAAGGAGAAAGAATTATCCCCATGGAGATCGGGACACCAGCGCATGAAGAATTGCCTCCCAGGATTCTTATGTTAGAAACCGAACGGTTTTTGTCAATTTTACCATTGCAGCAGGCGCTTAGCAATATCTCGATATATGATTTCAATCCCTCAAAAATGAAACAAGCAGTTCTGATTGCCGGAAAACGAGAATTGGAGGAAGACGGGGGTAATATTTCCTTAGTGCTTAAAAACCTCCTTTACAATAAAATTAAGAGAGAACGATTCCTCAACTTGTTGCAAGATATGCTGCCCTTTGTGAAGAATCTGAAAACATCTACATTTGCCGATAAGTCTTTACACTTCAGCCTGAAGGAGAATTTTCTCAAAGAACAATACTTCCCGGCTTCATTCCTTTCCGATGGAACGATAAACCTGATTGCTTTGATTATTGCCTTATTTTTTGATGAAAAAAATAATGGGGAAAGTAATCTTGTAATATTTGAAGAACCTGAAAAGCATATTCATCCCTCGCTCATATCCAGGATGATGAACCTGTTCAAAGAAGCTTCCGAGAAAAAACAAATTATAATTACCACCCACAACCCGGAAGTGGTAAAGCATACTGAGCTTGAGAATTTGCTGTTCATCTCCAGGGATGAAGATGGATTTTCTACCATCACCAGGCCGGGTGAGAAACATGAAGTCAAAACTTTCTTAGAAAATGAAATCGGCATCGAAGAACTTTTCGTACAGGATTTGTTGGGGGTATAGCGTTGCGGCGTCCGCTCTTGTATATTCTGGTCGAGGGTCCCGATGATAAACGCTTTTTTGAAAGAATTGTGGAGCCGCAAAGAGAAATTCCGAAGTTTGAAACCGAAAAAGTTTGCAACCCAGGTTGAATTCATGTTAGAACTCTTGAACCTTTTTTCTATCGACACGGCCAGAAAGAAAAATCGATCGGTCGATTATTTTTACCGCAAATATTTAGCACAAGGAGACCAGGCGTGGTAGATCTTCGCGCATACGTCATTTTAGACAGCTTGCAGCCTCAGCACGCCGCCTTTTTGGGCACCGTGGCGCAGGGATTCCTGCCCATCGCCGGAATGGCCTCGCTGTGGGTGGAAATTTCTCCCGGCATCGAGATCAACCGTATTACCGACATCGCCCTGAAATCCACCAACGTCACCCCGGGGATGCAGATCGTGGAACGCCTCTACGGGATGTTAGAAATCCACTCCCATTCCCAGGCGGACGTGCGCCAGGCCGGGAAAGCGATTTTAGAGGCGCTGGAAATCCGTGAGGAAGACCGCCTGAAGCCGCGGGTGCTCTCCAGCCAGACCATCCGCCGGGTGGACGATCACCAGACCCAGTTGATCAACCGCATGCGCCACGGCAACATGATCATTCCCGGGCAGACCCTTTACATTATGGAAGTGGAGCCGGCCGCCTACGCCGCGCTGGTGGCCAACGAGGCGGAAAAAGCGGCGCATATCAACATCTTAGAAGTGCGCGCCTTCGGCAGTTTCGGGCGGGTGTACCTGGGCGGGGAGGAGCGCGACATCGACGTGGCCCGCCCCGCGGCGGAGAAGGCTATCGAGAGCATTTCCGGCCGGGAGGCGAGTTCCCGGAAACAGTAAGCAGTTAAACCAGGAGGGTTTAATCCCGACAAGTTCGCAGGGATGCGAACGTCTTTGTCGGGATAGCAGCAGGCAAAATCGAAAATCATAAATCGTAAATTCAAGGAGAAACAGAGATGGCAGATGCATTAGGCATGATCGAAACCCGCAGTTGGGCGGCCATGGTGGAAGCCGCCGACGCCATGGTCAAAGCGGCGAAAGTGGAACTGGTCAGTTACGAAAAAACCGGCGGCGGATACGTCACTGCCATTA
>WYBG01000466.1 GCA_011526015.1 Deltaproteobacteria bacterium
AGGCTAAGGCTAAGCCTTAGCCTCAGAAGAAGAGCGCAATTTGTGACCGCGCGAAGTATAAAACGTATAGGCTTCACCAGTGTATTTGTGATATCTGCCGGCAGACCCTTAAAGACGATTTTCAAGCGAAAGTTTGATCAGTTTGTCGAACATTATCTACTCCAGGTATTTGTCATTCTGGGGTTTTGATCTGGCGACATTTTAATTTAGTATCTCTATCTTTACCTGGTGCGCTTTCCCGCGCCGAACTTGCAGAATGGTGAATTGCACTTTCCTGCTGCTGAAGGATAAGCCGGCGCGAAGCGGCCCTTTTACCCGGGCCTGAATCCACTGCCCGAGGGTTTGCGAAAGCTCTTTCGCTTCCAGGCTGAGCGAAAACTTTTGCGCCAGAGTCTCCAACTTAACGCCCCCGCCCGCCTTCCAACTGTTGGAACCCAGTTGAATCACTTCCGAGGGGTTGATGTCGAATTCGTCTTCGATCTCCCCGACGATTTCCTCGATCACGTCTTCCAGGGTAACCATTCCAATCACTTTGCCCCCCGCATCCTTGACCACGGCCAGGTGGTGGCGGTAGGCGATAAACAATTTTAACATGCTGTTCAGGTTGGTATCCGGTTTCGCGTTCAAGATGGGGCGAATCAGGTGCTCAATTTGATAGTCGCCGGTATTTTTCATGGAGGCGATCATCTCCTTGAAATTGATATAGCCGATAATCCCATCAATTGAGTCGTTCTGGCTGACCGGGTAGCGGGTATGGAAATTGCTTTTGGCGATCTCGTAGTTGGCTTCCGGCGACAAATCCGTTCTCAAATAGATGATCCATTCCCGGGGAATCATCACCGACTGCACCTTGGTTTCCCGCAGTTTGACGGCATTGAGGATGACGCTTTCCTGCTCCGCTTCGATGATGTCGTGCTTCTTGGCGACGCGGGCGATGGTTTCGATGTCGGCGCGGCTCCACACCGCCTCTCGCTGATCTTTTTTCACCAACCGGGATACCACCTCCGAAACATAAATAATGGGCCGGAGAAATTTAATACTGAACTGCAGCACCGGGCCAATCCAGGGGGCCAGTTTTTCATTATAAGCCACTCCTATCACCTTGGGAAGAATTTCGGTGCCGAAGAGGATTATCGCCGTAAAAATTACTGAAAAAAGCCATAACCATTCATCCCCATAAACTTCATCGAAAGCGCCCCCGGCGATGGTGGCGCCGCCAGTATGGGTAATGGTATTCAAAATCAAGATCGCGGCAATCGGGCGGCCGATGTTATGCTTCATATCGATCCAGGCCCTGGCAAAGGCATGGCCTTGCCGTTGAAGCGTCTCCAAGCGAATGGGATTAAGGCTCAAGAGCACCGCTTCTGCCAGGGAACACAGGAATGAAACTACGATTGCGGTTATAGAACTTACTAAAAAAATGGTCATAATTAACCTCAGTTGATAAATTTTATGTTAAATAAATCAATGCTCATGTCCGGTGGGAACGGAAGTTGACATCGAGGCCAGCCGCACCTGGCAACCGCGGATAGTCGCTACCCGCTCCCCTTCGGAGAGGCCGCTGAAAATCTGTATGTAGCCGCGGTCGGTAATCCCGGTTTGCAAAATGCGCTTCTCAAAACTTTCTCCTTCCACGTGCACGCACGCGACCGGCTCGCCGGTTTTTAAGGATACTTCCACAAACATACCGATTTTAAGCAAATTTTGGGGATTATCAAATTCAAATATGGAAGTTGATCGCTTCGGTGAAACCGTCGATGGGCGCGGTCAGGTGGAAGTGGGGCGTTGAGGTTTGCTCTTTGGCGGCTCCATTTCCGAAATCAATCTGCCGGGCAATGACGCCATACCCGGCTTTTTTCGCTTCAGATTTAAGCCGGGCTTCTTCCAGGCGTTTTTCAGGAATGGCCTGTTTGTCATACAGGCGCTGAAAGTATATGTTTATCTCGCGTAACATCAGTTATAAGGAAACGCAAAAGTAAAATCAGCGGAGGGAAGCCGAAGGAGCCAGGAGAGGGGTCTGGATTTCAGAGGCAAAAAGGTGTTTCGGAAATAGATTTCACCGGCCCGCGCTTCATACCATCGTACTGTACATCAGGTAAACCCCGCCCAACATCACCAATACCCCGCAGGCGCGTTTGAGGTATAATACATTTGAAGAATCTTCCGACCAGTTCAGGTAACGCTGAACCCACTGGCCGGCCGTTCCCGCCGCCACAATGACGGCAATATGCCCAATCCCAAAAGCCAGCAGCAAGCTATTGGCCTGAAGCAAGCTTTGCCGGGAAACGTGGAATACAATCCCCAGCACCGGGGCCATGTAGGCAAAGGTGCACGGCCCCAACCCGATGCCGAAGATCAAGCCTAACGCCAGGGCGCCGGGCCAGCTTCGCGAGCGGTTTCCCGGTTGGGGAGAAAAACCGCCCCAGTTCAATTTGATTACGTCTAACAGGTACAGTCCCACCAGGATGAAAATCCCCGCCACCAGCCAGTTGCCCCAGGTCCCCACGTCGCCCATCAGCCGGCCCATGGAAGCGGTGACGGTGCCGATGAGGGCGATAGTGACCAGGATGCCGGCCGCAAACACCGTGGACATGGCAAAGGAGCGCCGGGTGGTCACCTCCCCCCGGCTGGTAATGTAACCGATGATCAGGGGAATGCTGGAAAGGTGGCAGGGGCTGAGCAGGATGCTCAACACTCCCCACAAAAACGCCGCCCCCAGCGCCAGTTGAAAGCTGCCTTGCAGGGCGCGGGTCAGTTCGGAAAAGAGTTCGGTGATCATTCGCTGCTCCTCAACTGCCGGTTTTGACGGTTAATCCCTGCGCTTGCAAAAAGGCGTCGATCTCTTCTTCGGGGAAGAATCCTTCGTGGCGCATAATTTCATTTCCGGATTCATCCAAAAATACCTGGGTGGGAATCAGGCGAATGCCGAATTGCTGCGCATAATGCCGCTGATCCGGTTTCCAGACGTCGTAGAAGACCACCTTCACCTGGCCGTCGTATTTCTTCTCGATGGAGGCCATGATCGGCTGCATTTTCCGGCAGGGAATGCAGTTGACCGAGCCGAGTTCCACGAAGGTGATTTTAGCCGGATTTTCTGCTTTTTGGACGGCAACGGATGGCTGCACCTCCGCCGGGCGGCTGTCTGCCCCGCAAGCCAGCAATAAAAACAGAGAGGTGAATGCGATTGAAATCATCAGGATTCGTTTCATGTTACTGCGCCTCCTTTAACCATTGCAGGATTTGTTCGTCTTTGGGAATGATCCCGTTGCTTTTCAATTGTTCATTGATCACCAGGCCGGGGGTGCGCACGATGCCGTAGGCGATCATTTCCGAAATATCGCTGACTTTTTGCACTTCGCCCT
>WYBG01000467.1 GCA_011526015.1 Deltaproteobacteria bacterium
ATTGACATAGGACCGTATGTGTGTTTACGTGAGACTTTTTCGGCGATTTATCGGGAGCGAGGCGGCTTAGCTGACTTACTCGTTTTCCAGGTCTGAATGTCTTCATAAATTTGTTCTACGGTTTGATCGGCAAATAATCGATCTTTTAACTCCAGATAGTCTATCGGGCTGCTGAAATTATTCCGAATAAAAAATGCTGTTTTGGCTACTCCCAGTTCTTTCAATAAAAGGCGTATTGCCTCCGCCCGGAGGTCCTGAAAAATGGGCACGGAAATTTTTTCTTTGGTTTTCATGCTTTCTCCTTATAATGAACCACCGCCCCTATTGATAAACAATTATCGAATCAACCGGGCCTACTGTAAAATTTCCAACTTTATCCCTGGCGAAGAAAGAAAAAACATACCTTCCGGTTAGCGCAGTCGGATTTAACAAAACGGTAAGGCTGAAAATTCCGTCATTCGCAACCAGGTCCCCGGCTTCCACAAAGGGATTCTGCGGATTGAACGGCAATCCGTTGTCTTGCAACACCAGTGGATTGCCATTATTCGCCAGAACACTGTCAGGCCTCAATGAAAAGAAATAAACCGAATCCAGGTCTGTAAGCCCCTGCGGGTCAGAACAATGAATCGTGACAAAAACCGGTTGCAAGCCGGAAGTGGGTAACTGCGCCGAATCCGGAACGCTTACGTCGAACAGGAAAGCGGCTTTATTCTCCAAAAATATGGGTTTTGCCAGGACATTCGATAAATCCTCACTCTCATCCCTCGCCTGAAACTCCAAAGTATAGTCCCCCAATCTCTCCGCCGCCAGGGTGGAATCGAAGAACGCCCCGAAGACGCCGCTATCCGGCGCGGTTTTGCCCTGGAACTCCAGGCTGGCGGAAAAGATTTCGCTGCTGCCGCGTTTCAGGCGCATGGTTACGCTGGCAACGTCCTCGATGTCGTTGCTGTCCTGCACTGCTACGGAGAAGAGCAGCGGCCGGCTGCCGGAAACAAGGGTATCCGGCGCGTTCACGGAAAGAAGTTGCGGCGGAGCGTTGATCAGCGCCAGCGCTTCCACGAACCCGCTTTGCACGCGCTGCTGCGCGTTATCCAGGGCGGTTGCCCGCATAAAAACCGCGCCGAGCGGAAATACCAGGGAATCGGAAACGAAATGGTTGGTGAAAATCCCGTCGTTGGCGACCACGTCTTTATCCCCCGGGTGCATAAAACCGCCATCGTCGTAAAGTGGGAGGGGTTGCCGCAGTTCGGTGGTTTGATCGCTGCCGTAAAAGGTAACCGTCACCTCTGCCACTGCTCCCGGCCCTTGCGGATGGGTTACCCGGAAAGCCACGTCATAGTCGCGCGGATTGCCCACATTCAAGCGCCGCGGCACGTTGAAACCTTCAATGGCAAATTCCGGCGCGGCTTCCGGCGGAACGATCTCTTCATCACAGGCAATCACGAATAGTAACAACCCGAAAACCGTGAAAAATTTAAACCATCGCTGCATTCATTGCTCCTGTTTCCATAAATGGTGCAAAATCAAAAAACGGCTGGTAATATAACGTTTCCCGGGCGCATTTCCACGTTCGATATTTTTGCTGCTGCAGTGACGGGCAGGGATGCCCGTCTTACCAGGGCTTCTCCCAAATCATCGCCGCCCACTCGTTCATATAAACACGCCCGGCTTCCAGCAGCCCGGCGTGCTTATAAAGGTAGGAGAGCCGGGCAACCTCCTCTTTCAGAATCCCGGAAATCAGCAATTTCCCGCCCGGCGCCAAATTCTGGTAGAATTGCAGCGCCAAATCCGATAGTACACTGAACTGGATGTTAGCCAGGACCCCATCGAACAATTTGCCTTCGACCAGGGTAATGTCTCCCACTCGAAAGTCTATACTATCGACGTTGTTTAACGCCGCATTATGCTTAGCATTGATCATCGCTTCCGGATCGTTGTCGATGGCGATAACCTGCCGCGCGCCCAGTTTGGCGGCATACAAGGCCAGGATTCCCGAACCGGCGCCCAAATCCAACACCGTTTTTTCCTGCAAATTCAATTGCGTCATCGTTTGCAGCATCAGCCGGGTGGTTTCGTGATGCCCGGTGCCGAAAGCCATTTGCGGATCGATGATAATCTCCACGCCTGTAAAATCTTCCGGCAACGCCTGCCAGGGCGGGCGAATCCAGCAATTTTCGGCGGCTTCAAACGGTTCGAAATGCTTGCGCCACTCCGCGTTCCAGTCGCGGTAGGGCAGTTTTTCGAACTGCGCCGAATCCGGGTCGAACCCCGGGGCCAGGCGTTGCAATCCCTGGAGCAAATTCCGGATATTTTCCGAAGGCCAGTTCCCGGGAAGATAAACGGTCCAGCGCCCCTCTCCCGATTCCTGGATTCCCAGGCAGCCGGCCCGGTGCAAAAAACCGGATAACAGGTCCGCATCAAAACCGGCGAGCGGGAGAAGCAGTTCGTAATATGCTTTTGCGGCCATGGAAATTAAAAAATAAGTGTTATGGTGCGAAAGTGTTCAAGTGTTTCGGTGTTCAGGACTGCTTTGTGCGCTTCACAATTTCAGGGTAATAGAGTGTGCCGTAAAACCGGAACACATTAACACCAGAACACTCTTTTTCTAACTCGCAACTACCGGATGCTGATATTCACGCTGATCCCGAATTCTTTATATGTCGTTGTTCCGGTTCGCTTGGTAGAGGATTTGCTCTGCTCGTAATAAGCGGTGCCATTGACCTTTTGGCTGAACCGGTAGGTGATCGAAGGGCGCAGCTTCCAGTTGCCGGATTCATCCAGGGGAGTTTCCACCCCGTTAAGATCTTTGGAAAAATTCTCATTGGAAGATTTATCGAACGCCAGGGAAAATTGAATTTCGTTGCGCAACTGTTTTTTATTCAGCAGCGGCAGGGGAATGCGAAACCCCTTGGTAACGGAGTAAGAGGCGCTGAAATTAATGCCCGACTGGATGCGGCGGTTGGTTGCGCCGGCGGTGCGGTAATCCACACTTTTGCTATTATTGGCCCGGATACTTGCGGTAACTCCCCAAATGGTATTCACGGTAAGGCCGATGAGGGGCTGGAAACTGTTGGAATAGCCCCACTGCTCGATCCTCCCCTGCCGTTCGTTCTCGGTATATTTTCCGTTCCGGGAATGTTCCAGGGAAGCGGTGCGGGCAAAGAGGTTGAGGAGCGGCAGTTTTTCTACCCCGGAAAGATTCAAGCGCCAGTCCGGGATGAAGTTTCGCAAGTCGCTTTTTTGATTGGTATCCGGGTAATCTTCGGTAAAGAAGATGGTATTGCTATAGGTCGCGGTAATCTGCTGGTTAAGCTCGCTGTAGGTTTTTTGCAGGTTATATTTCAAACTGGTTTTCAGGCTGGGGAACAAATCCACCTGCATGGTGCCGTCCACTCCGCGTGTAATCCGGCTGTTGCGGGGAACTACCACTTTTTGGAAGGAGGTGTCCACGTATGCCAAATTGGGGACAGGATTGCCCAGGCTGTCCAGCACAACATTGCCATCCTGGTCTTTTTCATAAACATCGTACTCCAGCTGCGGCTTATTATTCAAGCCGAATTGATATTGCAGGAAAGGAACTTCCCGCAGGTTGGCGTGCGCGTAGGATTCATCGGTTTTGACATCCAGCGAGATGGTCTTAAAAGAGTAGAGCGCCTGCCATACGATGCGCAGCGGGTTCAGGAAGGGTGGAATCAGGGGTTTATCCCCGCCTTTTTCTTTTTCTTCACCGGGTTTCCCTTCTTCGGAAGTTCCGGGAGATTTCTGTCCCCCGGTTCCCCCCCGGCGTCCCGGCGGCGTGGCAGGGGTTTTAGGCCGGGGGCGATAGATTTTTTCCATCAAAACCGCTAATTTAAAATCAACCCGGAAGTTATAATTCAGGTTCAGGCTGGAACTGAGAGAATTGATCTGGGGCCGATCTACCGAGTAAATAAAATTGGAAGCGTAGCGCGCGCTGGGAGTCAGCCAGGAAAAGCCCTGGGGGGTGTAATTGGCCCCGAAGCGCTGGGAAAGCCGGGTGGTTGCGCCAAAATCGCCTTTGCTAACGATATTATTAAACGCGCTGCGGGCGTCGCGTTCCGTGCTATCAACCTCGAACCCGACCAGCTTTCCGGTTGGATCGTTATTCTGTTCTAAGCGGGGATCGTTTTGGTAATCCCTCCCAAAATCCAGGGAGATGCTCTCCGTCAACTTATAGGCCAGGGCAAATTTGAGGGTATTGTTGACCGCGATGGTTTCTGTGGGATCGAGCTGGAGGCGGTTCTGGCGTTTGGTCTTGCTGTCGGAAATGGTAAAATTGAAATTGAAAGAACTGGGCGTATAATATATTTTCTGGTTACTGAGCGGCCTGAGAAACCAGCTTTTTCTCAGCCAGCCAAAGGGGCTGATAAAATTGTTCCTCCCGAAGGGAATTTGATAGCCTAACCGCCCGCTAAAATTTTTACTGAAATCTATCGAATCCGTGGGGCTGTGGCCATCCCGTTCGGAGTAGTCCATATCCACCGAAACTTGATTCACGGTTAAGCGCAAAAGCCAGGGATCGCGGGGACGGTCTTGCCGTTTAACCGTACCCCCAATCGATCGCGATTCCGTTTCCCAGAAATCCTTATTCTTCAATTCCTTGGGGCCTTCGGGCGTCTGGCTGACCGGGGCGCCGCTAACGCCGAAAAATGCCTTGAGGCGGTCCTCGATATTGCTGAGCTGGTAATTGGAACGCTGGTCGCTATTATAGAAGTACTTGGGGATGTCGCGGGTGTGGGTATATTTCGCATCGATGGGAATATCCAATCCTAAGAATCCCGGCAGGAATTTGTTCAAGCGCAGGCTGCCAAAATAAGATTGCCGCTCGATGGTTTTATCCTGGCCGGTGGTACTGGCGAACTGCTGCTCCAATTTGCGGAAGTTATCGTCCACCAGCTCCCACTGGGCGCGCACCGTGGCGATGTCGGCAATGGAAAGATCGGTGAGCAGCCGCATGGCCGTGCCGCTTTCCCGTTCCACCCCGGTTATCCGCAACTCATCCAGCCAGATTTCGCTATCCAACGGATACCTTCCCCGGTTGACAGCCCCGATGACGATATAATTGATGTTGTGCAGGCCGGGATTGCCGACTACAATAAACTGTTTCCCGGGGAAATTGGGATCTTCGCGGCTGTACACCGGATTTCCGTTCAGGGAATCCGGCCGCGGAAACTCCTTGGTCCTGGCGAGCTCGGTAAAGTCGATCTCGAGATTGTTCTCCTCAGCCCAGCCGGGAAAAACCCTCTGGCGGTACTCATAATACACTTTGTCGGTAGGGCCGAAGCGGATGTAAAACTCCAAATGATCATTTTCCGGGTGTAAGAAGTCGTTCCCGTGAACGAACATCTTCAGTTTTCGATAATTGATCAGGTTGATTTTTTCCCGGAACTGTTTGCGGGCCTGGACAATTGCCCCGGAAGGCAATTTGTTAAGCTGCATGACCAGGGACTGTTCTTTGGATACCGCCCGGGTCACGCGATCCTGAATGCCTTCTACCCCCGGGGGACTGGTGTAAAACGTGGGAGCGCCGGCGTGTTCATCGGTGTTATAAACGGTGATGCCGAAAACCTGCTCATTGGGAACGAAGGGGCTGTTCTCATCCCGGGCCACCCCCTCTTCTTCCCATTCGTTTCCCACGAAGTCGAAGGTAGCGATCTGTAGAGAGTCGTAATTCTCCTCGCTCGGCTTGAGATTGTTCATCCAGAGGCGCACATAGAATATTTGCTGAAAAGCGGTGTCCGGATCTCCGATTTTGAAGGCATAATCTTCGATGGGAATGCGGTAGAGCTTCCATCCCGTGGGCGCGCCATTAGAAAAATAGGTTTGCGTGACAAAATAAGAAGAGCCGGAAGTGGTATCATCCAGGCTGAAACTGTATTCAAAATAATCATTGAAGCGGTTCAGCGATCCGTCGCCGTCCAGGTCCTCGGTATCCGGAAAACGGGCCCCCTGGGCTTTTCCGTTCCCCTCGGTGCCGTTGATGCGCAAGAAACTCGGCTGGGTGGAACGGGGCTCCACCCAGTCGTCGTCCCCGGCGTCGTCGGGATTGGTGCCGTCGCCGCCGGCAACCCCATCGATGCCAACATCTTCATCGTCATCCAGCAAGGTATTGAAATTCTTGTCCTCGGTATTCAGGTTGGCGTAGGATTCCAGGGAATCCCCGGGCACGTTGGGATTGGGGAATTTCCTTTTCACGTACCAATCTTCACTGATACGACCGATATCGATATTAATCTGGCCGGTATTCCCCCTTACCCATAGTTCGATAAACTTGGTTTTCTTCTGGTCCGCAAAAGAAATAGTGCTGCGCATGATTCCCGCCCAGGCGCTGTCCGCCGGCAGGGAATCGTTGCGCCAGCGCAAATTCAATACCGTGGTGGTGTTGCCGGATTGGGCGGTCACATCCCGGTCGGGCCAGATGCTCTGGGTGGCAATCTGCTCGAAGGGGTTATACCAGTTGAAGGAGAGCGTTCCCGCGGGATTGTTCAGCGGGATGCGGTATTTATCCATGGTCAGGATGTAATTTTTGACTGCCGCCGCGCCCACCCCCACCTCGTAATCGATGCCGGGGTCGCCTTCCCGGGGCAGCCTTCGGAAACGCATGGGGGCCGAGGCGGGGGTCCAGGTGCGATACTGGATGCCCAGGGAGGTAAACCGTTTGCTGCCTTCAAAATCGTCGAGGTAGGCCACCCCGTCATTATCCCCGATTTTCTCTTCGTTAAAGGTATTGGGATTGGGATTGACCTGGGCATATTCGGCTTCGACCTTCAAATTCGACTCTGCGGAGGTTTCCACAATCGGAAGCAGGTCGAACAAGCGGGTCAAAAAGTTAGGCTTGAGGTGAAAAGCGGCGTTAACGTCCCAAATGAAGTTGCGGATCGGTTCCTGCCCTAAGCGAATGCGCTGATCCAGGGTGGATTTGCTGTAATACAGGGCGGTTAAGCCGATGAAGTCGCGCTCCCCGAACTGGTATTCCAAACGGCCGCCCAGGAGGGTCTTCTTATCCAGTTGGAACAGCGCCCCGCGTTCGTATTCAATGTCCACCGAGGCGTCGGCGCGCCGGATTCCCGAATCGGTAATGATCAGCTGGCCGCTGAAATAGTCGATGGTGTAATCCTTATCGCGGGTCAGGAGCCGGCCGTTCAGGGTTACCCGTTCGGAACCATCCAGAACGTTAAATCCCAGGTCAAAAGACGATTTGACCGTTTTAGTGCTGATTTCAAATTCGAATTTGCTCTCCTGGAGTTCCAGGGTACGGTCATTGGTATTATAAATGTTTACATGGCGATCCGGGTCGAAGCCGAATTTGCCGGATGGCTGAAAAGGCGTTAGAGATGGAAACACCAGGTAGCCGTTCGCCATGTCGAAAATAAAGCGCTGGC
>WYBG01000468.1 GCA_011526015.1 Deltaproteobacteria bacterium
ATTTTGGGCGAAATAAAGTCGAGAACTTCCGTTTTGCTCACCTCGCGGCGATTTTCCACGGAGTGCATCCACAGCGCCACCGGCTGCAAGAGCTGGCGGGCCTGGGCGGCAGAGAGCAGCACTTGCAGCCCCTTGGCTTTGTCCCAGCGTTCCAACAGCACGTCGGTGCACTCTTTGTAAAGCTCCACCCGGCGCTCCGGGAGGGTGCCGCGGTCGCGGTGCACCAGGGCGATGATTTGCAGCATCAGGGGGTTTACCGCCAGCTCGCGCAGGGTAGGGTTTTCTTCAATGCGGCGGCATAAATCATCTGCCCCGGACTTCGCCTCACTGCGCCAGTATTTATCGTCTTTGTGCAGGTGGGTTTCCACCGCAGTCAGCCAGTTTTCGATGAACTGGCGCACTTCTTCCAGGTTAAAATCCTGGATATCCAGGCGCAGGTAGATGCCCTCCTTCAACACTGCATCGCCGCGGTAGCCGGAGAAGCGCGAAGTGACGATAATAGGGCATGAGGGGAACGCCAAATGCACCTGGTGGTGAATCCACCTGCTGACCGCGGCGCGTTTTTCCTCCGTGGGCACTTCATCCAGGCCGTCTAAGAATATGATGGCGCGGCCTTTTTCCAGGTAAGATTTAAAAAAGGGTTCATCCAATCCCAACTCATACTTTTGCAGAACCCCGAGGAGGTTCTCTACTAAGGTTTTCTGAGGGTCGATCTCGCGCAGGAAGAGCAGGATGGGGAGCAGTTTCCGGGAAAGGCCGAGGTTTCCTTCCGCTTTGTTGGTAGCAAAGCAGAGCGCAAAGTACTTCGCCAAAGTGGTTTTGCCGGAACCGGGGTGGCCGAGGATCACCATCCCATGATAGCGTTTCTCCAACGCGAGTTTGAGAGCCTCCTGCACGTTCAAATCGCGCTCGGCGGGAGTCTGGCGGAAGGGCGTTTGCGGTTCAGCTTCCCCCAGGGAGCGCTCCCACTCGGTCAAACGCGCCCGCAGGGTCACGTACACTTTTTCTAAGGGAATGGGAATGCGCAGGTTGGTCTCGAACCCCGCTACGGGCAAATGCTGATGGGCGTTGATGAGGTGGTCGAGGTAGCGCTGCTCCTGGCTGCGGGTATCTTTTTTCTCCGCGGATGGTTTGGGAGGTTTGCGAGAGCGCCGGTAGAGAAATAATGCCCACCCGCCGGCAATTACAGCGACCAGGAGAGTAATAAGACCTTCATTTGAATTCGCCCATTTTTTGACTTCTGAGAAGAAACCGGCCGGTTTTGCCGAGACGGTGGTATCGCCGGGCTGGGCAGGCGTTTGGGCGCTGGCGCTGTCGGAAGAGATTTTCTGGCCGGGGGAAGCGGCCAGGGTATCCGCCCCCTGCCCCGGGGCTTGCTGCGCCGCGGCGCCTGCGCCGGCCAGGATAAACCCCAAACCGCCCAGCAGCATCACCATCCCGATCTGGAAGAAGTATTTTGGCTTTCTCATTGCCCGGAACTCCTGCGTTGGCTATATTTTTTCCGCAACCGAAACTGGCGAGAAGGTACGCCATCGCCGGATGTACTGCAAAAGAATTTGCAAGGAACCAGGAATTGTGGATAAGCAAAAACGCCGCAAAAATGAGTTAAAGTTCGAAAATTGGGAAGAATTACCCGGCGACGGAAAAAGGTACTGGTATGATGTTTTGGGCAGGTTTGGTTGGGTTGCGCGTTATGTTAAAGAGGTAGATGGCGATGAAATAACAACCCGGTTTTACCAGAAAATTTATGATGAACAGGGGAATTTAGTGGAGATTCATGAAAAATATCCCGCGGACAAAGGCCACCAGAAATTAGAGGAAGAATAAACCATGCCAATCATTAACTCTAAAACCGTTGCCCAGAAAATACTATCTTACTTACGCCAGGAGATAACCCTGCCCGAACTGGTAGATTGGGCTGAAAATGTGATGATGGAAGGTGATTTTGAGGAAAAAAACTATCAAAAGTTAAGAAATATCGTCAGCCGGTTGGGCGTTGCGGATGTGAAAGCGTTCGGGTTAAGCTGGGAAGATTGCCAGGAATTTATGAATCAGCTTGGTTACCGGGTACGAGTGGAGGCGGTGGCAAATTCCGGTTAAATGATCAATTTGCAAGGTAAATCAGGATTTTGGGACCGAATTACATGAAAAAAACAACCTCCTTTTCCGCTCCCCCGCAAACCGCCAGACTTATTTTGGAAGACGGCAGCGTTTACCCGGGGCGCTCCTTCGGCTATGCCCGCTCCGCGGCCGGGGAAGTGGTGTTCAACACCGGGATGGTGGGCTACCCGGAATCGCTCACCGATCCCTCTTACCGGGGAGAAATCCTGGCGCTCACCTATCCCTTGATCGGCAACTACGGCGCGCCCGCGGAAAGCGAAGAAAACCGGCTCAGCCGTTCATTGGAATCCGGGCAAATCCAGGCGCAGGGGCTGATCGTCTCCGATTATTCCCCGCAATACCAGCACTGGAACGCTTCCCGCAGCCTCTCCGAATGGCTGAGCGCGGAGAAAGTCCCCGCCCTTAGCGGCATCGACACCCGCGCCCTCACCAAAAAGTTGCGCAAAAAGGGAACCATGTTAGGGAAGATCGAATTCGAAGGCGAGGCGGTGGATTTTGTCGATCCCAACCGGGAGAACCTGGTGGCGCAGGTCAGTATTCGTGAGCCGGTACCGTATGGGGAAGGAGAACGAAAGGTGGTGCTGATCGACTGCGGCTGCAAGCACAACATCCTCCGCAGCCTGCTCCAACGCAACCTGCAAGTGCTGCGGGTTCCCTGGGATTACGATTTCAGCGGGGAAGAATTCCACGGGCTGCTGGTCTCCAACGGCCCCGGCGATCCCAAGATGTGCCGCCAGACCATCTACCATCTTCGCCAGGCCATGGCGCGGGAGATACCCATTTTCGGAATTTGCCTGGGGCACCAGTTGCTGGCGCTGGCGGCGGGCGCGAATACCTACAAATTGAAATACGGCCACCGCAGCCAGAACCAGCCGGTGCTGGAGGCGGGCGGGAACCGCGCCCTGGTCACTTCGCAAAATCACGGGTTTGCGGTGGAAAACGGAACCCTGCCCCGTGATTGGCAGCCCTGGTTCGCCAACCTGAACGACGGCAGCAACGAGGGCATTCGCCACGCCTCCGGGCGGTTCATGGGGGTGCAATTTCACCCCGAGGCCTCCCCCGGCCCCCTGGATGCGGGGTATTTATTCGACGAATTCGTGAAAATGCTCTATCTTTTTTGAGGTGAAATCTCTTTGAAGAAGCG
>WYBG01000057.1 GCA_011526015.1 Deltaproteobacteria bacterium
ACTGCACTGCCGGCGGCGAACTTCCCCACCAGCATGGCGATGATCACCGCCACATAAATTTGCCCGGTGACGCCGGTGAGAATCGCAAGGGATCTGGCATAAGGCGCCAACGGGACGATATCTCCATAACCCACCGTGGCAAAGGTAGCAAAGGCATAGTAAAGATAATCGCTGAAATAGTAGATGCTCTGATCCAACCGGGGGGCCGGGGTCGGAAAATTGTAGGCTTCGGGACGGAAATTCATAATCACTGCCACCGCCAGGGCAAAAACCATCCCTAACAACAAATACCCATTGATCGCCTCCATAATCACCCGGGCGGTGACTTTTTGGGTCAGGGTAATTTGAACGATCAGAAAAAAAACCACGACCATGAAAAAGAGGATGTTCAACAGCCGGGAGGCGGTATTCAGGGCCGTCATCTGGATACTTGCGGAAAGCCATTCCACGACGGTAGCGGCCACTGCTAACCCGATCATTATTTTGCGATGTTTTTGCAGGCTAAACACGGCAATAAAAAAAATGGCGGTATATAGCAGATTGAAGAGCAGTTTGTGATGCGCAACGGGAAAGGCCGGCACTACAAAAACAGTGACGGATACCAGGACCAGCAGCATAAAGTTGCCGGATGCCAAATGGCCTTTGTTGGCAAACATGCTTCTCGCCCTTTCATGACTATTTCGTCCAACAAAACCGGTTTGTTTAATGAAACCCCCGGAAAATCACGTGCACGGGATTCAGAATGATGATGAATGTTTTTTCAAGCAAATTGCAGCCGTTTTTTTTCATTCCCACGGTGGCCTGGTGGGTTAGCTCTCCAAGAATGGAACCGGCCAGCGGGGTTACCACCAGGTCCTGAATGCTGGGGCGTTCGGCAACCCCTTCATAAAGATATTCCCAACCGGTCGAAATGAACGCGCTAAAAATAAACGATTGCAGCACCGTTGCATCCTGGCACCTGAGGGTGTTATAGTAAATGCTCCCGGCGTAAGGATGCCCGATATAATTGATCGGCCAGTGATCCTGGTCCCATACCGGCGGGGAGGAGAAAGATTCGTTTAAATTGCGAACCGCCTGCCGGGCATAATCGTCTTCCCAGCGGGTTACCGAGCGCGGCGCCAGCATTAGCACGCCCATCATGCCCACGCCCACCCCGATCCAAAGCCTGGTTCCCTTTAGAAACTTTTGACCGTAAGCAGAATGGCTGAAGAAGCGGGAGATATTCGTGGAGGTCAAATAGTATTGGGGAATCGGGGGCCCTCCGGAAAAATCAACCGGGTCGTCGGGCGCTAAAACCTGGCTCATGGCCATTGAACTGTCAGTTGAAAAATTCGCGCTCTGGTAGCCCTGCCAATGATAATCGAAATTAAAAGGTTTCCGTTCGGCGGGCAGGCTTACCAGGTTCGGCTCCGGCGGGCTGGTCTTTAAAACCGCAAAGGCTATTGTTTCCCCTGGAGAGATCCTCTCCTTGGCAAAGAGATTTTCCCGGTACCTGGCTGGCGGCGAGCTTTTGCTTAAATCCGCATAAAGCATTGTGGAGTCTTTTGCCAGCAGCTCAACACTCAGAATACCGATCAGGACCAGAAACGAGGATTTCATCGTGCCCGTCATTCTCGTGATCTTTCTCTTTCGTTCTCAAAACCCTCTCGACAAGGTAGAATACTACTAAAAAAATCCCATTTTTCATAGAGGGATTGTGAACTTTTTGGATCACCGATTTAATCATTCCCCGGCCATCGCTCGACTGAGCTCACGGCAAAGCCCGGGGTTCGTTTGCAGTTTCAAACCATTAGCAAGGTGTTAGAGGCTTTTTGAGGGGTAAGGCGGAGGAGGCCTGAAAGCGAACCACCGGGTTACTCAATCACTCCCAGGACCTCCCGCAACGGAAGGGCGAGGTTGAGATCCTTGCTGCCGGTGAACAGCAGGGTGGATTGGGATTCGAAGTGTTTCTCCAGCATGCGGAGCAGCTCTTCCTCGTCTTTGCAGACTTCCACGCCTTTCCGGCTATGGTTCAGGCGTTTGATGCCCTCGGCGATGTATTTGGCATTGGGGCCGATGGTCAGCACCAGGTTGATGGGCAGGGCGGCGATGTAATACCCGATCTTCAAGTGCGCGTCGCGCACCCGCGGGCCGGGATCGCGAACGTCGCCGATGACCAGGATCAGCTTTTTGGAGTAGGGTTTGAACTGTACCAGCGACTCGCAGGCTTTAGGCACCGCGTTCACGGTAGCGTCGTAGGTGTAATCGAGAATGTAGGCGTCTTTGCGGGTGATCAAGTTGCCGGTGCCGGCCAACAGGGAAAAGCGCGATTCCAGCCCCTCTTTGATCTCCGGGTATTCGATTCCCAGGATGCGGGCGATGGAAATGGCGGTCAGGGCGTTGTAAATGGAGGTGGAACTGTAAATAGGCAGGTAAAAGGGGTAATACCCGTTCACAAAAAACTCGATACCGTTGGGTCCCAGGTATTCGATTTTATTGGCAAAGAACTGGGCGTTTTTGTTCAGGCCGAATTTGATCACGTTCGGAGTGGGCGCAAATCTCGCCATGGCGCTCACCAGGTCGTCGTCGATATTCAGCACCGCGTAGCCATTATTGGGGAGGGAGCGTACCAACTCTACCTTGGCGTCGGCAATCAGGTATTTATCTCCCAGGGAGGCCAGGTGCGATTCCCCGATGTTGGTAATCGCGCCGATGGTCGGGGCGGTCACTTTTACAGCGCGCTCGAACTGGATGGGGTCCACGATCCCTAATTCAAACAGCGCAATTTGGTGGGATTCCTCTAATTTCAGCAATGTAGAAGTTATCCCGAAGGTGCTGGAGCAATTGAGCGGGGTTTCCAGAACCTTGCGCCCGGGCGTAAGGATGGCGGAAAGCATTCGCATGGTGGTGGTTTTCCCTTCCAACCCGGCAATTCCCACCACCGGGATATCGAACTGGCGGCGATAGGCCGAAATTTTGCGCAGGTTCAGGAGGATATAATCCTCCAC
>WYBG01000469.1 GCA_011526015.1 Deltaproteobacteria bacterium
GGCGCTAAACCGCCGGGCTGCAAGCCGCCCCACCCTGCCGGAACCCGGCTATCGGGCTCCGGCAGGGATTTTGGGACGTCTTCAGGCTCAGCGCAGCAGCACCATCTTCTTTACCTGCACAAAACCTTGCCCTGAGCTTGTCGAAGGGGCTCCCGCAACCAGCCGGTAGAAGTACACCCCGCTGGCGACCGCTTCGCCGCCGGCGTTGCGCCCGTCCCATTCAATCTTGAATCTCCCCGGCTGCATGGGTTGGTCGAGCAGGCTGCGCACCCGCCGTCCTAAGATGTCGAAGATTTCTAACTTCACCTGGCTTTGCCGGGCAATGGCAAAGGCAATGGTGGTGGAGGGGTTGAAGGGGTTGGGGTAGTTTTGCTGCAAGCTGAATTCCGAGGGAATATGATCGACGATGGGAGAATTTCCGACCACAAACGCTTCGCTGGAGAATAAATAGACGTCCCCCTCGGTGAGCGGTTCTAAAATCTCCAGGTGGAAGGTGTCGCCTTCCGTGGGCAAAACCGGGTTGGGAACATTGTAAGTGAATTGGATGAGCCAGGTCGGGAGAAAAGTTCCAGCGATGTTTTCCATGATTACGATCCGGTCCCAGACGGCCTGCCGATAGAGGTTGAACTCTGCCGGGCGGTTTTCGGTGCTGTTCCGGATGGTAAAATTGACCGGGATGGCCGGTGGAGTAGGAAGTCCGCTAATCGGGTAAGAACCGGAGGTGTCGATGATTTCATCATCAAAGATCACCTCATAATCTGCCGGGTAGGGGATTCCCTGGGCTAAACCGGCGGCAAGCCGGGAAGCCTGGGTAAGAATGTTGATTTGCGGATTATTCCAGCCGGTCAAGGATTGGTTCACTGTGATCGTTTCAATATCCTGAATTTGCAGGTACAGGCCGTCAAACACCGGGCTGGAATTATAGCCTGCCAACAACGGCTCATTTTGTAGCACCTCTACGCTGTCGTTCAAATCATAAACGTGATATAGCTTGTGAGAACCCGGCGGAACCGAAAAAGTCAGCCGGTACACGTGCCCGTTCAGAGCATTGGGATCGATAATGAACGGGTAAACGCCGGCGTCGCTGGGACCCCAACGGTGCACCACGAGGCTGTCTCCCACATAAAGGTGGATGTTGTCCAGCGAGAGGTTGATCGAATCCGCCGAGACCATGAAAGGGAGCGCGGCGTCAGTGATAGTCAATTTTAGGATGCCGTGAGTGGTGTTAGGATAGAGCTGGGTGTTCCACTCCAGCTCTCCCGCGGGCGGCAGGCCGGCGCTGACCACCTGCCAGGAATACCCCTCGTCCTGGCTGAAATAAACCGTGGTGATGGTGCTGTCGCCCTCCGGATCCCCGCCGGTCCATTGCAGGGTAACCATGCCGCTGTAAGTTTCGCCGCCGGAGGGTTCCAGGATACGAATCTGCGGGGCGGCGTTGCCGGGATTATTGATGGTGAAAACGCTGTCTGAGAAAATCCAGGTAGTCAGCGTGGGGCGGCGGGCGTTCACCCGCAGTTTGTAAAAAATACCGTCGGGTTGGTTGGCGGTGTTCCAGGCGTAACTGGCCGGGTTGGGAAGATTGGAAGCCAGCAATTCCCAGGTGTCTCCAAAATCTTTGCTGAAGTATATATCTGACTGGGCCGCGGGATCACCGTTGCTTACGTCGATATTCAGGGCATAATTCCCGGAGATTACGCTGCCCGGATTTGGGAAATTAGCCGTAATGGATGAATTCGCCGGGGAGAAATTTTCCCGGTAATACCCGCGAATCGCATTGGCATTGGCAATAAGCTCGTCCATGTCGTTGCCCATCACGATTCCCACCGCCACCTGCTGGGAGTCCCCCGGAACCGAGGGAAAATAGCCGCTGCCGAAAATGAAATCGCCATCGACGTTTTGCAGCGAATTGTTGAAATACCCCGGGCGGTTTGCCTCCCACAACGCCAGATCATCGCGCAGCCGGATTACGTTGAACGGCGCGAAATGGTAAAAACTGGTAAGCCCGATCTCGTCTGCGTCGCCGGGAGCGGATTCGTCGATCTGGGGATTGTCCAAACCGGCGCCGGTAAAATAGTTGATGTACTTCTTGCCCCAGTGGGGATTATCCTCGTCGATCAGCCCGTTGCCGTTGTCGTCGATGCCGTTTCCGGGGATTTCAGTAAGCTCGTCGATCAACCCGTTCAGGTTGTCATCCACCCCGTTGGGGATTTCCCGCAGGGTATCGCCGGGCAAAACCTGGTAGATAATGCCGTTGAATGTGAAGCTAACCCCGCCGGGCGGCATGGTGGAAACGCTGCGGCTGTAATCGCTGTAGTCGATCAAAACAATCGGGTCGCCGGTTTGCAGCACTTTGGGAGCCAACACCGCCGCGTCGATTACGTCGCCGCTGCCGCCTGCGCCGTCCCCGTCATTGTCGATGCCGTCGAAATCGATCCCCGGGGTTTCGAGGAGCGCGATTCCCAGGTAACCCACCGGGCTCCAGCCGGTATTGCCGATATTATCAAAATCCCAGGCGTACATCAGGCCGTTTTCCAGGTCGTAGCCGGCATTGTCGTCTCCGGTATCCCCGTCCCCCCCGATGGTGGTTCCCACGATCATGGAAAAGAAGGTCTTGGGGTAAAAGGTGGTTCCTTCATTGAGAATGGTATATTGGAAGACCAGCGCGTTTTCTAAGAAGGGATCGGAGAACTGATAGGAACGGGTCTTCACCCGCCAGCCCATGCCGTAGCGGGCGGGATCGGCGCTGTCCGGCAAAAACCCGTGGCTGAAGAAGAACTCCCGGTCGGTGGCGTCATCCGCCGCAAAAAAACCCTCCTGCTCGGCAATGCCGCCGTAGCCGGGAATCCCCAGCCAGCCCTGCCAATCCAGCGGCCAGGTATCCGGCTGATGGCTCATGGCCACCTTGGGCTGGTTGGGATTGGCAAAGCCCGCCAGAGGCTCCCAGCCCCAGAAGTCGTTGGGATCGTTGGGATTGTATTCATTGTTGCCGCGCGGGCCGTCGGCCACTTCCACGGAGTAGATGACCTCCCCGTTGGGCAGGCGCGCTTCCGCCCCGACCATGAAGGACAAATCCCCGATATAAAAATGCCCGGAATTGATCGGCCATTCTATGCCGAAATCTTCCGCGCTATTGAATCGGCCGGTCAGCCCGTAATTGAAAAAGGTGCTGCGAAGCTGGTTGCCGGAATGCACGTTCTTGCGGCGCTCCGCGGGGTCCCCGGCATAGACGTAATACGCCAGCGCCCCGATCAGCGCGGCGAGGAGAAAAAACGAGAGGCGGTTCATGGTTCAACCCTCCTGAGTTTGGTATTGAAAACCTTTTATGACTTGGTTGAACACAATATAGCCAGATTCAGGATAAAAAAACATGACTTTTATCAGTTGCGGGCATGATTTTGGTCAGCGTTTTAGGAGATATTGGTGTTAAAGTGTAATGAATTTTTACACAATATTTATGTAATTATCGCAATATTTTTTAAACATTTTGAATAAAATGGATCATTTTTTTAATTTATACCTCCTTGATTTTATTCAACAAAATCGGGTTTATTTATCAGGAGAAGCGATCCTTCTGGCGAAAATGGTATCTCTTTTGAAGTGATATTAATCACAATTAGATGCTGAACCGGAAACTGAAAACTGGAGGAGCTATGCGTAGGAGATGGATAGGATACGTTTTTGTGATCGCTTATTTGTTGGTGAGTTGGGAAAACGGGGCAAGAGCGCAAACCGGGAGTATTTGGATCAGCGCTGCAGAATTGGCGCAACTGCCTGCCTCCGGCCCGGCCTGGAATAACTTGAAAGCCGAGGCCGACAAGCCCACGGGCGCCCCCAACATTTCCAATCAAAATGACCCGACCAACGTGCGGGTGCTCGCAAAAGCCTTAGTGTACGCCCGCACCGGAATTCAATCCTACCGAACCGAGGTAATCAATGCCTGCATGGCTGCGATCGGCACCGAGGAGGGGGGGCGCACCCTGGCGCTGGGCCGAGAATTGATCGCTTACGTGATCGCCGCCGACCTGGTGGGCTTGCCGGCTTCGCAGAATGCGATTTTTCGCGCCTGGCTTCAGGAGGTGCGCACCAAAACCCTGGGGGGTAGAACCCTGGTTTCTACCCACGAAGACCGCCCCAATAACTGGGGAACCCATTGCGGGGCCAGCCGGGCGGCGGTCGCGGTTTACCTGAATGATATTCAGGAGATGAATCGCTGCGCCCAGGTGTTCAAGGGTTACCTGGGGGATCGCGCCTCTTACGCCGGATTCAGCTATGGAGACCTGGATTGGCAGGTCAATCCAAACCTGCCGGTGGGCATCAATCCGCAGGGTTCGGTCAAGCAGGGGCATTCCATCGACGGGGTGCTGCCCGACGACCAGCGCCGCGCCGGGGGATTCCACTGGCCCCCGCCGAAGGAAAATTATGTGTATGAGGCATTGCAAGGCGCATTAGCCCAGGCAGTAATCCTTTATCGCGCCGGTTATACCGGGGTGCGGAACTGGGAAGACCAGGCGTTGTTGCGCGCCTTCCAGTGGCTGCACGAACAAGCCAATTTCCCGGCCACCGGGGATGACACCTGGCAACCGCATTTGATCAATTTTTATTACGGCGCCAGTTTCCCGGCGCCGATTCCCTCGACGCCGGGGAAAAATGTCGGTTGGACGGATTGGACGCATGGAGGGCAAAATACCGGCGCCGTTTATAATTTGAATGTTACCATTGCCGGTTCCGGGGATGTGGTTCTAAATCCGCCCGGGGGCGTTTACCTTCCCGCTACTGTGGTCACCCTCAGCGCCGTTCCTGCGGCGGGCTATGTATTCAGCGGGTGGAGCGGGGACCTTGGCGGCACGGCGAATCCCGCCACGATTACCATGGATGAACATAAAAGCGTAACCGCAACCTTCACCTCCTCCGGCGGGCAACAGTACACCCTGACCGTTTACGTGGCCGGTTCCGGAAGCGTGGAACTGAGTCCGCCGGGAGGCACTTACCCCGCCGGTACGGTGGTCACGTTAACCGCTAACCCCGCCGCCGGATATGCTTTCGGAAACTGGAGCGGGAATTTAAACGGCAATTCCAATCCCGCAACCCTAACGATGAATTCCGATAAAACCGTTACCGCCACTTTTTTGCCCGGCGGCGGCGCGGGACCGATTGTTTTCAAAGAAATCAAAACCGGCGGTTCTACCGGTTCCTCCCTCATTGCTGCTTCCGCGCCGTTAGGGGGAACGGGGGGAGATTTATATCTGGCGGCCATCTCTGCCAAACCGAACACGCCGGCGAATTCAGTATCCGGCCTGGGATTAAGCTGGAGCCTGGTAGGCCGGCAGTGTTCCGGGCGCAATCAAACCGGGGTGGAGGTATGGATGGCCCGGGGAACTCCCTCCGGCAACGGAATTGTGGCAGCGCAACTATCGAGTACCCCGGAAAGCGCGGTGATCGCGGTTGCCCGCTATTCCGGAGTGGATTCCGCCCAGCCGCTGGGGGCGGTGATTTCCGGAAATACTACCGGCCTGTCCGGGAGCTGCAGCGGCGGATCGGATGGCGATTCCTACATCTTCGATCTTGAGGCCGTCTCGGATAGCGCGGTGGTTTTCTGCGCCGCGGCCCTGCGTAACAAGGAGCATAGCCCCGGCTCCGGCTTTACGGAGCGGGTGGAAGTTCATGCCGGCTCCGGCGGCGGAGGGGCCGGAATAGCGGTTCAGGAGCGCGCGCTGGCATCCGCCGGCATGGTTCCCGTCAACGGCGCCTTCAACGAAGAGGTCGATTGGGCGATATTCGGATTGGAATTGCGTCCCGCCGGCTCCGTCCCGCTTTCCCGTTATAATCTAACCGTGAACATCGCAGGATCCGGCTCGGTGCAACTCGACCCGCCCGGCGGGGTGTACGATGAGGGTACCATAGTCGCTTTAACCGCCGTTCCCGCTGCAGGGTATATTTTCAACGGCTGGAGCGGTGATCTAAACGGAAACGCCAACCCGGCAACATTGGTAATGAACGCGGATAAAGAGGTGACGGCAAGCTTCGCAGATACCGTGGGCGGTGGTCCCGGCGCCATTATGCACCGGGAAACCCGCACCGGCGGTTCCGGCAACTCCGAGGTGGTCAGCACCGCCGCCAGCCTGGCCGGCGTGGAAGGGGATCTCTACCTGGCGGCGATTTCGACCAAAAGGAACACGCCGGTGCAATCCGTCTCGGGATTGGGACTGGTTTGGACGCCGCTGGGTGGGCAGTGCTCCGGCCGCGACCAGACCGGCATAGAGGTGTGGATGGCGCAGGGAACGCCCTCCGGCAGCGGCGTTGTAACCGCGGTATTGGCCGGCGTTCCCAAAAACGCCGCCATCGCCGTATCCCGTTATTCAGGGGTAGATACCGCCAACCCCCTGGGAATGTATGTTTCCGGGAATACCAGGGGAATAAACGGTTCCTGCTCCGGTGGGAATGATAGCGATCATTACCTCTTCAATATCACCGCCAATGCCGCGGGTTCGCTGATCTATTGCGCCGTTGCTATACGCAACAGAAACCATACCGAAGGCAACAATTTCTTTGAAAGGGCAGAATTCACCGCTGGCAGCGGGGGTGACATGGCGGGTATCGCCATCGCGGATCGGGAAATTGCTGCGCCCGCGGCTGTGCCGGTGGACGGCGCTTTTAACAGCAGCGTCGATTGGGCGGCGGCGGCGGTCGAAATTCGCCCGGCTGGCACCGGAAGTTTCTCGGAGGGCAACCCCGTGGTGTTCAAACCGGATAAGATTGTGGCGCTGGGCGCTAATTATCCCAACCCCTTCAACCCGAAAACCCAAATCCGATTTGCGGTTCGTAATGACAACCGGCAACTCAGTTCGGTACGGTTGATAATTTATAATATGTTGGGAATGCGGGTTCGGCAATTGATCAGCGCTTACATGGCCCCGGGAGAGTACCTGCGAGCCTGGGATGGTCGGGATGACGCCGGCCGGGAAGTGGCTGCGGGTGTGTATATTTATCAGGTGATTGCCCACAGCAGAGACCGCTCGCTTAGCTCCATGGAGGCCAGGCGTATGATTCTGGTTCGGTAAAACTGTGTGAGAAAAAGTTTTGGGGATTTGGAGAGGAATATGGGAGTAATGGAGTATTGGATTAATGGATTTTTTACGACGCGGCTCCTGCGGAGCATACTCCAACTCTCCATTACTCCTGGAAATCGAACTCCAAAACGATAACCGGGCAAGAAAACAACCTTGAGCAACCCCGGCGCGGAACCGGGCGTTTCCCGTCGTGCAGGAGTTGCTCAGGGGTTGGGCTTCCCGATATGCTTGCGTGGGCTTTTCACGGCCTGGCGAGCATTTCAGGCTTTGGCCGGTAGAATGCTCCCGATCATAGAGACAGCAGGGCGATTCCTGCCAGCGCAAACGCTAAATGAATCAATCCGAAATACCCCAACAGCAGTTTGGGCGCCAGGGCAAACAGCCGGTTGGAACTCATCTCCTGCGCCGCGTTGCGGGCGCCTTGCAAGCTCTCCCCCAGGCTTTTCAACTGGTCTGCGATATTTTCCACCGCGGGAACGCCGTTATCGCCGATAAAATTTTTCACTTCGTTGACGCTCTGGCCGCTCTGGATCAACTGTTCCCGGGCGGCTTCTATTTTTCCGGCGGCGTCTCCCAACGCCTGGGCGGCCGGCTCAAACGGATGGCCGCTGCTCATTCCCAGGTCGGTTACCATGGTGACCATGCCGATATTTAACCCCATGGGCGTTCTATCGATCACCAGGGGAGGGCCGAAAACGATAAAGCTGGGAATCGGGTGCTCCTGCATGTGGATATCGGTGATATTCTCGAAGTTCAGGGTCAAATCCACGCTTTGGCTTTGGGGATTGAGCGCGGGAACCGCCACCGGGTTCAGGCTGTTTGCGGCGCCCTGGAAGAACCCCGCCGAATCGCCGAATCGCCCCGCCGCCACGCTGAGGAAACTGGCGGTATTGCCCAGGCGCGCGGCAATGTTTTGCAGCAGGGACTTTACGGTTCCGCCGATTACCTGACCGGCGCTATTGGCCGCGTTCCCCCCGGCGCCCAATTTTTCACTCAGCATTTGCAGCAATTCTTGAAGCCGGCGGAGCGGTGAACTCACCTTGCCGTGAATGATAATGGTGGCAATGATGCCCAGCACGCCATAGATTAACAGGACTATCCCAATTAGTTCCACCATCGTGATTCCTCCTGTCGTATTGAATGGTTTTATGACGACCACGTTAAAAAATTAATGAGAACGGATAATTCAAGTGCGGAATAAAGTTAATCCCGAAAAATTTACCGTGAAAGGGACTTTTTAGATTTGATTGGGGCCGGAATAGGGGAAAAGGTGGCGGAACTCTTCTAATTTCCTGCTCATCAGCATTTGGGTGATTTTTCCCGGCCACCACCGTAGCCTCATCGAAACCCGGGCGCCGGATAATTTCACCTTGCTATTGTAGCCAAACCTCTCCATATTTCGCCCCTTCAAATCGCGGGCGGAGGCCATTTATACCCGTGAAAGGTGGGAATCGGCTGTTTGAGATCAAATCAGGCGATGATTTTTGGGTAGTGGTAGAATGGTGAGTGGTGAGCGGTCAGTGAATGCGGCAGTCTGAGCATTACTTAGCACTCTACCACTTACTGCTTACCCATCACCGGTTTTTGAAGAGTTTGCAATCTTCAATTTTCAATTGTTAATCCTCAATGCGTAAAGAAGGTAATTCCCTGTCAAACCATAATTCGGAGGATATTTCCATGCACAAGCCGCTACTGGCGACGTTCGCCGTCATTTTTTTGTTGTCCGCCGCCGGCCTGTTTGCCCAAAATCGCACCATCCTGGTTCCGCAGCCGGTGGGAACGTTTGACTATAATGGGGAGGGGGACTACTTCAGCAAGGCATACCGCTGGTTTATAGAAAGCGAGATCGACAGCGCCGTGGCCAACTTGAAAAAGGTAATCGAGGCGGCCGGCCACCCCATCGATCCGAACGCTTATTACGTGGTGGTGGCGCATTTTACCGATAAATTTACGCCGGTGGGGATTCTCGGCAAGGACGTGGATTTTTTCAGCACCCGGTTGTACGGCTTGAAGGAGAATAACCTCTATTACGCCTTCATTTCCCAGGACGATTCCGCTTCGTTCCTCTCCGTGCTGGCCACGGCAAAAGATTCCCCCTTCCTGCAAAACCTCCCCGGTTTTCTGGGGTTCATCGGGGTGCTGCCGGGAGCGGGGGCGGAAGAATTAGCCCCGGGAGAAAGAGCCTGGGTGGATTTGCGGCAATTTACCCTTCCCAAAAGCTATCGCAAGTTCAGCGACCTGTCGTTTATGGTAAAAAAAGATCTCTCCGATGAAGAGGCGCTGGCCAGCCTGGTCATTGATAACACCGCCAAAGAGCACTGGAGCTTCGGGGTCTGTTTTGCGCTCACCAGCGTGCGCGACGTGGATTTCGTGGTCGGAAACGACGGCAAAATCATCGTACAGCCCAAGCCGACCGCGGACCCGGCCGTATTCGGGGTGGTCAACTACCATTTCAGCGCGGTGGACAGCAAGGCGAAGACCTTCGGCACCTCCATCCATGCGCTGGGCGGCATCCGGGTAGGGAATGTTTTAGAACCGCTGATCGGGATCGGCGGGGGTTTTTCTCTGGATATTATCGACCTGCACGTATTCGCCGGCTATAGTTTTGAATTCGCCAATGAATTAAAGGAAGGGTTCAGCGTCGCGGGGGACCCGGTGGCGGAAGGAGAGGATCCCTTTAAAACCAAAGTGCGGGGAAAGCCGCGCTTCGGATTGGAAATCAAATTTCCCTGATCCGGCCCGGCCTCATTCTATGCAGCATAAATAAGGAGTGCAAAATTTATTTTGCACTGGAAATGCAGAATAAATTCTGCACTCCCCAAAAAGCTGCGGCAGTATCATCGCGATGTTGCCGCAGTAAGTTACCCGGATGTTAAAGCTTCAGATATTCCTGAGGTAAGGAAGCGCGTCCCCACAGGGCTAAATTTTGGTTAGCAAGTGGGCGTCTTTAGAAAACCGCAGGGCGCGTTGGGTAGGAGCCTCGCCACTCTCGAAATATACTTTCACATCATAGAATAATTGCCCGTCTTTGAGCACCCGCGCCGCTTTGGTGATCCTCGAGGCGTGAAAAAATGAATCGATTTTCTGCCGGATATTCCCGGGAAGGCTGTCGGAAGTGATCATTTCTTCCACTTTCAGCAGCCGGCCGTCGATGGCGTAGCGAACTTCCATCTTTTTATCGGCCAGGGTAAAGGAGATATCATATACGCTCTGGCCGTTTTTCCGATTGTGATCGTAGTGTTTGACCAGCACGCCCGGGTAGCTTTTCGCAAACGCCTCCAGCACCGGCGCGGGAATATCCTGCACCGCCACTTCCGGATGCTTATCTTTTACCAGGGACATCACCCCGTAAAAGATAATTCCGTACGCCAACAGATTGAAAGTGATCAAAGTTCTCATGGTTTATTCCCTCGTTTTAGGCTTCCTTATCAACTTTCCGCAATAAAAATAAGGAAGGAAGCTGAATTCTGCCTGAAACGGAAGAGAATAATTAGCTGGATTCGAATATGTGGGCAGGAACTATACTGGATGCGGGTGCCGGATGGGTGCGGATGATCTGGAATCCGGGATCAGGTATATAGAGCCTGTATCGCTAAGCAACAGGGATTCAAATGCTTTGTTTATCCTTCATCCTTTATCCTTTATCCTTTAAAATGAATTCAGGCGGGAACGAAAAAGGCGCTGCGCAGGGGAAAGAGAATTTGAATGATGGTTCCCCGGCCAAGTTGGCTTTCTACGCGAATGCTGCCCCCGTGGGCCTGCACGATCCATTGGCAGATGGAAAGCCCCAACCCGCTTCCGCCGCCGGAATTACTGCGCGATTTGTCCACCCGGTAAAAACGGTCGAAAATTCGCGGCAGTTGCTCTTCCGGAATCCCGATCCCGGTGTCGCTAATGGTAAAATCCACGGAATCGCCGGCCACCGTCAGCTTCAATTTGATGTAGCCCTTTTCGGTGTATTTCAGGGCGTTATCGCAGAGGTTTAGCAGCAGGCGGTAGATCAACTGTTTGTCCCCGAAGAATTGCACCGGTTCGCAATGATCCAGCAACACGTCGATGGGGCGGTTTTCCGCCAGGATTTGCACGTCTTCGTAAATCTCTTTCAGCACCTCGTCTAAACGGAACGCGCTTTTTTGAACCGGGTAACTGCCGGTGTCGGATTGCGCCAGCAGCATCAGGTTCTCCACCACCCGGCTCATGGAAATGACCCGGTCGAGGGTTTTTTGCAGGGACGCCTGGGTGTCATCGGAAAGATCCGCTTTCTGGTAAGCCAGCTCCAGCTCTCCCCGCAGGATGGTAAGAGGGGTACGCAGTTCGTGGGCGGCGTCCTGGGTAAATTGCTGGATACGGTTGACGCCCTCTTCGATGCGGGCAATCATGCGATTGAGGGTGATGACCAGCACCCCGAATTCATCGCGCCCGGCATATTCCGGAAGCCGCTGCCGGAGATTGGTGATGGTGATCTCCTCCGCCGCCTCCGCGGCAGAAACCACCGGCAGCATCGCCAGGCGGGCCATAATCCAACCGCCCGCTAACACGAACAGCAGCGAGAACCCCACAATCCAATGGATGATCTCCACAAATTCATCCGCCACCTCGCGGAAGGTCTGGTTATCCCGCCCCATGGCCAGAATTCCCCAGGGCTGCTGTTTCAGCAGTACCCGGGATTTCCGGCCTTCGATCTCCAGGTTATAGAAACCGTCTTTTCGGGACATAAAATCTTCCGGCAGAAGCAGGGGAATGTTCCTTTCCCGCCCGCCGAAATAGAGGCGCGGGGATTGTGGGGATGGAAAGTAGATAACCGTGAATTGCCCCCGGTAAATGTAGCGCTCGTTCAACTCCTGCACCAATTCTGCCGCCAGGGGTTCACAATTTTTACACTCCGGGAAGGTTAAGAGAGCAAATTTTGATTCGATAAGCCCGCGCAGCCAGCGTTCCTCTATTTTCAAGGCCCGGTCTGCCCGCTGATCCAGCTCCCGGTAAAGCGCCAGGGCGATGGCGCTAAGCACCAGGGCCAGCACCCCGAAGAAGACCAGGGTGAAAAATACCGCTAAACGGGTTCGAATGGAGAGCTTCATTCCGGGTCCTTCATAACATAGCCGCCGTTACGCACCGTATGAATAAACCGCTGCGTTCCGTTGCGCTCGATTCTCTGCCGCAAGCGCCGGATGTACACCTCGATCAAATTGAAATCGCTGGAAAAATGAAAATCCCAGACGTGCTCCGCTATCATCCCCTTGGTAACCAGGTGGTCTTTATTACGCAGCAGGTACTCCAGAATGGCGTATTCCCGGTTGGTTATATCTATCGCTTCTTCTCCTAACTTCACCTCGTGGGTTACCGGGTTGAGAACCAGGTTCCCACAAGTCAGCAGGGGCGCTTTGCTGGGCGAATGGCGGCGCAGCAGGGCGCGCACCCGGGCGCGTAATTCCGCTACCGCAAAGGGTTTGGCTAAGTAATCGTCTGCGCCGGCGTCCAAACCTGCCACCCGGTCGGAGACCTCCCCCCGGGCGGTGAGCAGCAAAACCGGGGTAACTACTTCCGCTTTGCGCAGGCTCCGCAGCACCGAAAGCCCGTCTTTTTTGGGCAGCATGATGTCCAGAATAACCAGGTCGTACGGTTCTACCAAAGCCAGCTCTTCCCCTTGCTCCCCGTTCCTGGCCACGTCAACGGCATGGGACTCCTCCACCAGGGCCTTTTTGACAAACTCGGCCACGTCCCGTTCATCTTCCACGATAAGGATTCGCATTTGCCCTGCTTGTTTGAATGATTGCTTCGTTTTCCAAACCGTTCCAATCTTTATCCCGCCCCGCTCAGAACTTCCCCGAACTCCCCCCGCGCTAACCATTCTCATACTATCGTTCATTTGGCAAAATTTCTTAGCGCAGGGGACCAACTCCGGAATTGTTTCTCCCGGGCCAGCCTAAAGGAGAGCTCCGCTTCCGGTATAATGGCAATAACTGGTGTTGCTCATTTTGCCGCCAATAACTATTTGATTTCCTTTGTGGCGCTGTAGCAAACATCTCTACCCCGCGGAACATCAGGTAATAATTCTTTAATTCACAGAATCTTATAAAAAATTATAATTTTTTTCCTTGCATGTTTTCTTGTGCGCGGTTATCTTCTGGCGAAACTTAACTGTGTTAAGAACCACAAGTTTATGGAGATTGCTCCATGAGAACCGTGACCAAAAAAGAAGTTGCCAAGCGCGTTGCCAAGATGATGGGGCAAAAGATTTATATTACCGAAGATTTCGTCAACTCGGTGTTTCAAGTATTGCGGGAAATTTTAAGCGATCCGGAAGAGCGGGAGATCCGTATCGAGATTCGCGACTTTGGAGTATTCGAAGTGAAGGAAACCAAACCGAAACCCAAGGCCCGCAATCCCCGCACCGGGGAGATTATCTACGTTCCGGCGCGCCGGAAAACCCATTTTAAGCCCGGCAAATTGCTGAAAGACTTTTTAAAAGAACCCCTTGAAGCCAAAAAAGGCAAAAAGAAAAAATAATCACCCCCACTTAACGCCAAAGTATAAATAGATTGATTTGCCTTAATTACATTATAAATTACCGTTCTTTTGAATCTCAAAGGAACGGTTTTTTTTTAGTTTTCAGATGTTCTTAGAAGCTGTTTTAAAAGTTGCCACGAAGGCTCAAAGACACAAAGAAGCCACAAAAAACACCAAAAATCTTAGTGAAATCTTGGTGTCTTTGGGTCTTAGTGGCGAAAATTTAGACTTCTAAAAC
>WYBG01000470.1 GCA_011526015.1 Deltaproteobacteria bacterium
ACACCACCGCGCTGGTGGTCTGGAGGAGGTCCTGGATTTCGGACTGGCTGGCGTCTTCCTGCCAGTTCACGAAATGCCAGGGGATGACCTGGTTGTGGAAGGTGAGATACTGGGTTTGCGGGACGCGCAGGGTGTAGAAAACGGGTGTTTCATTCGGATCTTGATTCAAAAACACGCCGCCGGTGGTCTGGTTGTATTTGCCTGTAGGATAATATGGAGAAGGATAAGTAAAAAACTGGTTGGGCTGGTTATCGTTGGCATCTGCCACAAACCAGGGATCGCGGAAGTCTATGGCGCCGTTAGCTGCTCCGTTTGCAGAGATCAAATCGGTGCGGATAGTGGCCGAGTAAAGTTGTTTGAATTCTGCATATTGGTAAGGTTCCAGCGGATCAAACGTGTCGGTCAAAAGATAAACATTCGGATCAAGAAGCCATTGGTTGTGTTTGTAAATAGGATTTGCTCCAAAACGTTCGTTTAAGGTTTTTACGGTATGATTCGCTATGGTGTTAAAATACCGGCTCTCGCCTGAGGATAACGTATCGCTTTCATCCAACAATAACTCGCCCCCGGCATTACCGGCGCCAATCCGGTTCATGAACTCGACCGCATACAGGGAGGAAAGACCGGCAGAGTAAATATAATCCCGTTTGGTGATAGGATTTTGCCAGTCGATTAACACCGGTATCAGGGCAATGTGTTGCTGATCCACCCAAGGAACTGAGGTAGTACCGTATCCGTTGAGATTCAGGAAAAACTCTGCTTCAATGGATTGAGCGCCGGAATAATACCCGATGGTGTAAGCGCCCCACTCCGATCCATCCTCCCCATCAAAAACCAAATCTAAAAATGATTTCTGGCCGGTCAGAAATTGCACATAGGAGGTGCCGCCCGGGCTATCGACCTTGTTGAGAACCTGGGTTGATGGAACCGGGTAACCGGAATGAGTGGCCTGGATGGAAGAAGTTGGCCAGAGCGCGGCGTCGCTGAAATGATAGCCATCGGCCCGGTCGCCAGTAAAGTAACGCCATACCGCGTAGAGATTGAGCGCTTCCGATAATGAAGATCCGTAGTGGGTTTGCAGAGCGGAATTGATTACACTCAGTATGCCCATGGCCGGGTTGATTCCGGCATATTCCCAGATCTTTCTCACCGCTGCATCGTCTTCATAATGCTCATTCAAAAACAGCGCCCACAAGCCGCCCGGGTATTTATAGTCGTCTTCCTGCCGGTTGACGGCCCAGCCGGTTGCCAGCAAGGGGCTGTTGGAAATATACAGGCGATATTGCAAATAATTGATCTGGGGATAAATGACCTTTTCCATCAACACCGAGGTGTTTTCATAAAACCAGAAATCATTGGAAGCCAGCAGGGTATAACGCAGTTGGCAGGCATGGTGAAATTCGTGAGCCACCAGCACCTTCAGGCGAGCCAGGTCGCTGATCGGCTCATTGGGAATCGGGTCGCGGCGCAGCTCGATCCAACTGCTGTAACCATTGGAATAGGGAGTGGGATAGGAGGCTTCCGGCCGGGTGATGCCGTTAAAGCCGACTTCAAAAATGTAAATATCATAGCGATTATCCCCGCCGTTGCCGTTTTCCGGCGGCGGCAGTTGCCAGCCCAGATTTGTTGCAGCAGTCCAGCATTCTTCAGCATCTGTCGCAATAGCCTGCGCCCATGCCAGAGTGGTGGCATCTGGCCCGGTTAAAGTGTAATGAATGATGAAGTGAGTGGTGCCGATAATCTGCTCGTTTTGTAAAGTTGGCCTTTGCGCCGGTTCCTCACTCCAAAACTGTTGAATAGCGGCGCCAAAGCCGCATTCTTCAGAGGGCTGCGCTTTCGCTGATTCTGGTAAAAGAAAAAATACTCCAAGAAGCATGGCTATTACGGCAATGCTCAATTTCAAAGGTGATTTGAAAATTGACATTGCGAATACCTCCTTTTTTTAGTTATTCATTCTGCCGTTTGGATTATTTTAACTCTGTCATTTTATCTCCTGCCGATCAATATTACCGCCTGGCCAAGCAGATCAAACCTCAGACCAACTGAACAAACCAGGCCTCCCTTTTGGGCAGTGGAAAGGAATGCTCCTAAGTCCGTAAATTCTTCGTAGTGCCGCCAACTCCAGCCATTAAAGTGCGCCGCCATAAACCGGTCACCGACCAGGATCATATCATTTACCCCATTGCCGCGCAGACGAAAAGGAAAACCGGGAAACCAGAATTGGCGAAAGGATAATCTTTTTATTTTACCATATCCTGATGTGGGAATTTTATAGACTCCCGCATTAGAAGCCACGTAAACGGAGCGATCATCGAAAACCCATCCGCTGCTCAAACTGCCGGAAAGCGTGTCTTCCAGAACCTGGAAGCGATTTTCGTAGTTTTCATATATTTTTTGCCATTGGCCATTCTGATAAGCCAGTAGAACGGTGGGCTTTGAGGTTTCCCAGCCACAGGCCCACGCCTCACTTCCATCAGGCGTTCCCCAAACATCAGTGAGCATCACATCCGTCCCACTCTCCAGCTTCTGCCACCGCCGGCCGTCGTAGTGGACAATTAATCCTGCATTTCCAACTCCATAGATATCCGAAGGGGAGTTTGCCCAGAGTTTTTCAACCGTCTCTAAGGTGTTAATATCTCTTTGATAGGAAAGCTGAGCCAAACCCCCTGTCCAGTGATAGACGCTTCCTGCTGCTAACCAAATATTATTTTCCGAAAAAACCCAAATACCTCTAATACTGCTGATAATCGAATTTCCGGTTTTCATTATCCGCTTCAACTCCCACTGCTGCCCATTCCAATGCACGGCGTTGTAGGGCAGCCAGGGTTGGGCGCTGTCGCTGTAAATCTCCCCCACCGCCCAGATATCGTTTTCGTTTATAATGGCCACGTCCCGCAGCACCCCGCTTCCGTAAGAGCTGGGGAACTCAATGATCTCCCACTGGAAATCGTGGCTGGTGGTATCCATGGTGCTCACCGGCAGCAGGGCGCTGGAGTCGGTTTTTTGCCCTTCTACCATCCGGTAGGCGCGGTATGAGTAGCCGGTTGCCGGTCTAAGGCCGGCGTCAGTTACGGTCGTGTCATTGGCGGCCATTGTGTCATTGAAAATGGGGCTGTCGTCGCGGGTAATCAGGATATGTTGCGGGAGGGGCAGGTTGCGGAGTTCTAACTTCAGGGAGATTTCGGTGAGATAAGGCTCTTCGGCCAGGGAGAGCACGATTTCCGGCCCCGGCGGGGGCGGGGCGGTGGTGGATTTTTCGCAGCTTATCAGAAGTAAAAAGTAAAAAGGAAGAAGTAAAAAGTAAAAAGGAAGAAGTAAAAAGTGAAAAGGAAGAAAGAAAAAGCCTACGGTTCTATTGTATATCGCGATGATGGCATCAACCATGGTTTATGACCTCGTGTTGGGGTTTAAGGGAAAGATAAGAATTTTGCGAGGGGAATGCGTTTGCTGAGAAATTTTAAACGAAAAAGGCGTGGGAAGGAAAAAACAGAAAATATCCCTCTTTCCGGCGCAGGTGAGAGGGATTGCAAAGCTGTTCATGGCATTCTCCCGATGGAATCACCGTTATTACTCCGGGAAAATCAGCCACTTCCTCTATGGATGGCGCGTCAGGGGGAGAAGGCGTTACAATATTCGTACAACCGGTTCAGGTAACCACATTTCCTTATTACGGCAGCAAGTTA
>WYBG01000471.1 GCA_011526015.1 Deltaproteobacteria bacterium
CTCAAAAAGCCATGGCAGAAAACCTGATCAACGCCGCGCAATGCCACCGGGAGAGCGACGGGCTGGCCGGCGAGGCGTTGGAAGTGCTGGAAAGCTTGCTGCCGCACCGTCTCCTGTGGATTCGCGAAAACGGCCGCAGACGCTTTAACCTGGGAGGGCTGGCCTCGCAACCGGCCATCCACTGGGAAAAGGAGCTTAAAGACCTGCACATCCATACCCTGCACTACTTAGGAGTGGTTTTTCGCGCCCGGAAACAGGCCGATGCAATGGGGCTTTTTTCCCAAATCCAGCAGCGCTTCTGGCCCACGGAACTATTCGAGCTGCGCGACGATTTGAAGAAATCTTTAGACGAAACCCTGCTCAAAGATTCCGCCTACGGGGAATTGAAGAATTCTCCCCTCTATGGCCGGCTGCTGGAGAATACGCGGTTTTTCGCGCTGCTGCGCGGCAATCGCCGCCGGGAATTGCGCTTTCGCAGCAAAGAATACCGGGAGCTGCTCAAAAATCCCGCCTACCGGGAATTGCTCCGCCATCCCCGCCACCGCGATTTGCTGGATTACCGGCGCTTCAACCGCGCCATCTTCTACTTAGGGGAAAACTGGGCGCTGGAGTATTTCTATCCCCACTGGGCCTTGAATTACGTGCTCTATGACCAGGCCTTTTCCGCGGGGCGGGAAGGCTTCCCGGAATACCGCGGGGTCAAATTCAAAGAAGCGAAAGACTTTTTGATCGAAGCGGCGCGGGAGCGCAACCGTTCCGGCTATTTCTATTACTGGATCGGCGACAAACTGATCGGCCTGGGGCTGAAGGAGAATGCCCTGCAAGTGTGGGAGTTGTGCAAGCAAACCCCGGACGCCCGGGTGCTCCTGAAACTGGCCGGGAGTTTGAAATCCCTGCAACGCTGGCCGGAAAGCCTGGAATTATATCGCCGGGCCTTGCAACTCGATGAAAAGTTCGCAGAGCAAAGCCGGGCGGATTACCATCTGCAGTGCGGCAGCCTGCTCTGGATCATGGGGGAGCGCCGGGAGGCGCTGGCGGAGTTCGAGAAGATGGCGCAAGAGCGCGGGGAGCCTGCCGCGGGGCCGTTCGGCAGGATCGTGCAGGAAATTCTGCCCCATACCGGCGAGGGGGAAAGTTACTATCTGCTGAAAAACTGGTTGAATGGCCGGGAAATTTACTTTGCCGGGCGCGGGGAACCTGCCGCCGCCTCGAACGCCAAAACCGCCCGCCTGACCCTGGTGCGGGAAAAATACCCCCTCATCCGCCGGCATCCGCGCGCTGCGCCCAACGCCGCTTCCTCCGCTTCGCTGCTCCCGGTGGTTACCCCCATCGCCATCGAAGTAGAAGCGGGGCTGTTCTCTCCCCCCGCGCCGCCCTATGGAGATGATCACCCGCTGTTCAAAATCCATTACCCCAACGCGCAGCAGCGCATTCAGGAAAAACTTGGTTTGAAAGCGCCGGGATTGCGCGGGCGGCTGAGCAACTCCGGCATGGCCCCCAACAGTTACATTATCATGATCATGGAAGTGCCCATCGTGTTGGGCGCGGTAGAAGCGGGCAAACGCTTTCTGCCGGAATACCAGCGCTTTCCCGGGCTGGCGAGCGGGCAGAAAATGGCCGTGCAGCCGGCCTACGATCCCCTCACCGGCGAGATGAGCGGAACCTGGATCGCCGAAGGGGCGCTGGAGAAGCTCGGCCTCTCCCCGCTGGATACCCGGGATTGCTTCGATTACATGGCCTCGCACCTGGAGGCGGTTATTTACGAGCATTCCGGCGCTTTCTTAGACGCCCAAAAAACCGGGGACATGCTGGCGATCTGGCAGGAAGAAGGCGGCCAGGAGGCCGCCAGGCGGCAAGCCCTGATAGCGGAGCGCCTGCCGGACTTCGAGTCCCGAAACCGTTTCACGGAAATGCTGCACTGGCTGGTGAAAGAGGGCGCCCCGGTCTCGGATCTGGCGCTGTTGTCGGAGGTTTTCCATCGCCACGCTGCCAACCGGGAGGACGTGGTTCCCGCGGTAGAAGCGGCGCGGCTGGCCCTGCGCGATAAATTGCCCGGGAACGAACCGGGCAAGCGCTTTTGGGAGCTTTCTGCGGAATTCGAGCAAGAGATACAACAAAACCTTCACCAATCCGGCGGCAGAACCTTTTTAGCCCTGGAGCCGCTGCCCACCCAGAACCTGCTCAGCGCGGTGCGCGATGCGCTGCAGGGGCAGCCGCAGTGGAAAACCGTAATCGTAACCCGCGGCGAAGGAATTCGTTTTTACCTGCGCCGGCTCTTAGAAATCGAATTCCCCCGGGTACGCGTCCTCTCCTTTCAGGAATTGAAACCGGAGTGGCGCAAGCGCATCGGCGGGAGGATTGAGTTGAAGCGAGAAACGTGATGGGGAAACGTAATACGTAAAAGAGTTTACCCTGAGCTTGCCGAAGGGTATTCCGTTTTTGTTACGCAATACGAAATACGCATTACTTTTTCCGCTTCATGTTCATGCTCGCCATCAAGGGTATGGTTCTAATGGAAAATTCCTCACAAGGTGACCATTTCACGAGAACGGTTCGAATCTCGATCTAAACTCCTTGTTCCCGATCCAGGAACTATTTACATTGCTGCATGCGTATATTTTCAAGAAAAACGCTCAGAGAATTTTGGGAAGCCGGCCATGCGGATGCGAAGACTCCACTTGAGGCCTGGTATTATGAAACCAAAAAAGCCGATTGGAATTCTCCACAGGAGGTAAAGAATCAATATCCCAGTGCCAGTGTTATCAGCAATGATCGAATAGTTTTCAATATAAAGGGCAACGCTTACAGGCTGGTGTGTGCGATCGATTATCAGCGAAAAGGTGTATTCATTCGTTTCATAGGCACACACGCCGAGTATGACAAAATAAACGCAAAGGAGATTTAATTATGAATATCAAGCCTATCAAGACAGACGCTGATCATGCAGAAGCCTTAGAGGAAATCGAGCGTCTTTGGGGGGTTGAAGTTGGCACCCCGGAAGGAGACAAGCTCGATATTTTAATGACGCTTGTAGATGCTTACGAAGAAAAAAGATGGCCAATAGACAAGCCGTCGCCGGTCGAAGCAATTCGTTTTCGCATGGAACAATTAGGGTTGAAGCAAAAGGACCTGCAACAATTCATAGGCAGCAAAGGCAAAGTTTCGGAAGTATTGAATGGCAAGCGGCCGTTGTCGCTACGAATGATTCGCAACCTCGAGCGGGGCTTGAATATTCCCGCCTCCATTTTGATTCAACATCAGGTGAGCTGAAGCCGGAGTGGCGCAAGCGCATCGGGGGGAGGATTGAGTTGAAGCGTGAAGCGTGAAACGTATTCCGTATTGCGTATTCCGTTTTTGTTACGCATTACGCATTACGAAGTACGCTTCACGCAAAGTTTAACACAAAAATAACGCACCAGAGATGAACCACTCAGCGCCCCCGAAAATTTCTTTGAAGATCGAGCTTTGCAAGGAGCTGAACGCGCTGCTGGCAAAGGAAACGAATTTTTCCGATCCGTTTCTCTCCCGCTTAGAGGAGCAGCTGGGCGCGCTGGTTGCGGAATTGGGCGTCCCCGGCGAGCCGGCGATTACCCTGAAAAGCGGTTCGGCCGGGAAACCCTTGCAAATCCGCCTGCACAACCAACTGCTCCCCTACCCGGAGGAACTGATTCGCCCGTTATGGGAAGCCTTAGGGGTGGGGGAATTGGGCAAATTGCCGCTAACTTTCGGGGCGCAGGCCTGGCTGAACGCGGTCATCTCCCCCCCTCCCGGCGCGGCGGGAGAACCGGCCGCTGTTTTCGCGGTGGAAATCCCGCTGCTGGCGGATTTTTTAGCCGGGTTGGTAATCGAAATCATCCGCTTGCAGCCGGAGAAGCTGCCGGCGAAAGCCAACGCGCAGGCTTACCGCGCCCTGGGCCGGCAGTTGCTGCCGGATTCGCTCTGCGGCGCACTGGATAAATTCAGCGCGGAGCGGCTGCTCAACCTCCTGCGCTCCCTGCTGAAGCTGCGGATTTCCATCGCCGAGACGGAAACGGTTTTGACCCGGCTCTGTGAATCGCTGCAACAGCGGGTTTCCGATGAAGAGATCGCCGAATCGCTGATTGCGCACTTGCGCCCGCTCAAAATCGATATTGAAATCCATCCCGATTACCTGCGCCAGATCCATCCCGCGCCCCCTGAATCCGCCGAAGCCGCCCCGTTGCCGGAAACGCTCTCGGTGTGGAGCGAGCAGGCCGATCCCCGCCTGCGGGAAACCTTCACCCTCTTTTCCGACGGGATGTTCTACGAGTTAGGGGTGCGCTCGCCGGGGGTGCGCTTCGTGGCCGACAAAACCTTGCCGCCCAAAACCTTTGCCATTCGCATCAACCACCTGCGCTCGCAACTCTACCCCGGCCTTGCGCCGGGGCAAATTCTGGTGAATGAAACCCCTGCCCGCCTGGCGGATTACGGCCTGCCCGGGGCGGCGCTGGCGGTCAATCCCGCCAACCGGCGCGAAAACAGCCTCGCCGATGCTTCCCAGCGCCAGAAATTGGAAGCAGAGGGCCTGACGGTGTGGGACGAAGTGGGCTACATCGTTCTGGCGCTGGCTGCGGAAGTGCGCCGCCATGCCGCGTGTTTGATCGACAAAGAAACCCTGGAGTACGACCTGGCCCTGCTCGACCAGGCGTTTCCGGAGATCATCTCCGCGGCGCTGGCGCGCTATTCCCCCGCCCAATTGGCCGGGGTGGTGCGGGATTTGTCGGCGGAGGGGTTGTCGGTGCGGGATTTGCGCAGCATTTTGGAGCGCCTGCTGCACTACCAGGCCGTGGTAACCGATCCTTCCAAATACATCATCTTCGACGATTCCCTGGCGATGCACCCGGACATCGGGGTTAGGAAAACGCCGGGGCGGGAGCAGTTGGCGCAGTTCGCCCGCTCCGGTCTGCGGCAGTACCTCAGCCACAAATACACCTACGGGCGCTGGCAGAGCACCCTCAACGTCTATCTGCTGGATACGCAGTGGGAAACCCGCCTGGTGGAGCACCTCGCTTTCGAGAACGGCGACCGCGGCAAGAAACCGCTAAGCGATGGGGAGATCGAAAATTTACGCCAGGGGATCCGCTCTGAGCTGGCGCTGCTGCCTCAAACGCCCGGCTACCCCCTCCCGGCCATTTTGACCATCGCCTGCATTCGAAAACGGGTGCGCGATCTTCTGGAACGGGAGTTTCCGGGCCTGGCGGTGCTCTCTTACGACGAGCTTTCTCCCAGCACCAACATCACCCCGGTGGCGCGGATATCTTGGACTGAAGCGTGATGGCAGTGCAAAATAAATTTTGCACTCCTCCATTTTGAAATTAACGAAGTTATTCTTAACCGATCCATAAGGATACCTGGCATGAACATGGCTTTTCGACAGACGATTCGAGCGCTTATTATCGTTGGTTCGATTCTCCCGGCAACCGCTTTGGGGCAGGATTTCCTCTTCCAGGGCTGGTATTGGGATTACCCCAAAACCGCCCAGGGAGCGGTGTGGGCCGATACCCTGCGCCTGAAAGCGCCGGAACTGGCGCAGGCGGGATTCACCCATATCTGGCTGCCCCCGCTCTCCCGCGCCAGCGGCGGCGCTCTAAGCAACGGCTACGATCCCCAGGATCTGTTCGACTTAGGCGAATTCGGGCAGGGTCCCACCGGCTTCGGCAGCCGGGCGGCGCTGGACGCCCTGGTCGCGGAGCTGAACAATTTCAACCTGGAAGCAGTGGCGGACGTGGTCTATAATCACCGCAACGGCGGCCGGGCGGAGGATAATCCCGCGGCGGCGGGCTGGATTCGCAACATGAGCTTCAGCAAAATCCAGAACGGCGACCAGCCCTATCCCTCGGACCGCTTCCGGCTGGCGCTCCCCATCGGGGGAGCCAGCGGCCGGGGAGCGGGAACGTACTATTTCAAGATCGCCTCCAAATCGGAGCATCCCAACTTCTTCGATAAGCCCTACAAGGTGTACCTGCAAACCAACACCGTGGGCTTCCAGGGGCTGCCGCCGGAGGTTGAGAGCGAGCCGAACGGCGGCGGGGGCTGCGGCGAGCCTCCCGACAGCATCCACCTGGGGGTGGACATGCTCGCCAACATCGACGCCCTGGGCTGCCGCATCGACGAATTCGCCCTGGCGTTGGACGCGGATGATTTCGATCCCGCGGGGGATACCATTTTCATCTACCTGAACAACCGCAACGTGAACGGGCTGGGCGACTATTCCGACCATACCGTGGCGGAGTTGTATTATACTGGCGCAGTGGGCAATATCGAGAGCAGCATCGCGTATCAAACCTACACCGATTTCCAGAACCTTCCCAGCGGCCAGGGAGCCATGAATTACTTGAATTTCAAGCCCAACGGCAACCCCACCCAGCTGGCGGGGGACTGGGACGCGATGTATTTCTTCTATGATTACGACCAGAACGTGCAGAGCACCCGCGAGGTGCTGTTCGATTGGAGCCGCTGGCTGTGGGAAGACGCGGGGATGCGGGGATTCCGGATGGACGCGGTGAAGCATTTCCCCCCGGATTTTGTGGGCGATTTGCTGGATTTTCTGCACGACCAGAACATCGATCCCGGCCTGGTGGTGGGGGAATTCTTCGACGGAAATCCCTTTCTGCTCAAACAGTGGGTGGACAACGTGCTGGCGAACATGGACGCCGACACCAAAGCGGCGATTTCTCCCCGGATATTCGATTTCTCCCTGCGCTTCGCTCTCAAAGCCGCTTCGGACCAGTTCGGCTACGACGTGCGCAACGTCTTCAACGCCGGCCTGGTGGATGCCCAGGGCGCCAGCGGCTTCAACGTGGTCACTTTTGTGAACAATCACGATTTCCGCGACCCCGGCCAGCCGGTGGAGGTGGATCCCATTCTTGCCTACGCCTACATTCTCACCAACAACCAGGCCGGCCTGCCCTGCGTTTTTTACGACGATTATTATAACAAGGGATTGCAATATCCCATCGACCGGTTGATAGAGGCGCACAAAAATTATATCTTCGGCGCCACTGCGCGGGATTATCTCAGCCGTTTCGGCGCTCCCTACACACAAAATTTTACCTCCGGGTACGATCACACCACCCTGCTCTATCAACTCAGCGGCGCTCCCGGCGGGCGTGACGTGCTGGCGGCGATCAATTACGCCGGGGAGCCGCTCCAGGTGACTCACGGGGTGAACGTCGCTTCCATGAATCTTGCCCCCGGCGATACCCTCACCGACGTGCTGGGCAATTCCGGCGCGTTGTACGCGGTGGTAAACGCCAACGGAGAGGTCAATATCTCCCTGCCGCCGCGCAGCTATTCGGTGTGGGTGCAGGGGGCATTGTTAGAACAGTTCGTGGTGAACGTTGAGGAGGGCTGGAACCTGGTTGGTTTGCCGGCGCAGGTGAGCGATCCTTCGGTGGGCGCGCTCTTCCCCACCCACATTCCCGGCACCCTGTTCTGGTTCGACAATACCTACATTCAGCAGACCGCGCTGGATACCGGCAAGGGTTACTGGCTGCGCTTCCCCGCGGCCGCCTCTCCCGCCATTACCGGCCGGGCCCTGGAAAGCTGTGAGATCGCCCTGGGCGCCGGTTGGAATTTGATCGGCGGGCCTTCCTGCGACGCGCCGCTGGCCGGCGTGCTGGATCCCGGGAATATCATCGTTCCCAACACCTTGTTCGGCTTCAACGGGGCGTACTTCTCCGCCGCGGCCCTGGAAACGGGGAAAGGATATTGGATCAAGGCGAGCGCCCCGGGAACCATCACGATTTCCTGCGCGGCGGGGCAGGGAAAAGTTTCCCCGGGGAATATCTTCGCTCCCCCGGATCTCTCCGGTTTCAACGTTCTGGAAATTTGCGACGCGAGGGGCGCCGGGCAAACCCTTTTTGTGGAAGTAAATCCGCAAACCGCAAGCGGGCGTTATTCTTTTGAATTGCCCCCGCTTCCCCCGGCAGGGGTTTTCGACGCCCGTTTCAGCGATCATACCTTCCTGAGCAGCACCGGCGAGGCGGAAATTCTGCTGCAAGCGGATAATTATCCCCTCACCCTGCGCTTCCGCCGCGGGGAGGGGAGCGAAGCGGTGGATTACCTGCTAAAAGAGATGGCCGGCGGGCAGGCGGTTGCGGAGCATACGCTCAACGATGGGGCGGCGGCACAGATCAGCGATCCCCGGGTCAAGCGGCTGATGCTCAGCAAAGCGGAGCACCAATTGCCAAAAACCTTCGCGCTGGCGCAGAATTACCCCAATCCCTTTAACCCGGAAACCGCGATCAGCTATCAGCTTCCCGCGCCCGGGGCGGTTGAATTGGCGGTGTACGGCCTGTTGGGGCAAAAAATCACCACCCTGGTATCGGAAATCCAGCCGGCCGGATTCTACCGGGTAACCTGGAACGGCAGGGATGCCCGGGGGCAAAAGGTCGCCAGCGGGGTGTACATTTACCGCCTTATCGTGCAGGCGCTCTCCTCCGGCGCGCCCGTTCCCGCGGGATCGAATCCGGAAAAGGCGGCGTTCGTGCATGCGCGAAAGATGCTCCTAATGCAATAATTACAATGGCGACCTGCCCGCAAAGCTGTTGCATTCTGAAATTACGCCAACGGCGTTGCACCCCACAGCCCAGGGTTCACCGCTCGCCGGTGAACCCTGGGCCGGCTTGTCAAATCCCGCATGGGAGGCTGTTGCAGATTTGCCCTGGGAGCCCTGAAGTCTGTCATTTCCGCATGTTTTAAGCGGGAATCTATGGCTTTGTGCCTGTGGATTCCCGATAAAAGTATTCGGGAATGACAATCTGCAACAACCTCATGGCCGGGATTTTTTATGGATTAGTGCTTCTCGTTCGGTTCCGAGCCTGCCCGGGCAGGCCGGAATCGTATCGACCGGCGGGCGGGAACGAATCTGCGAATTGACTCCGCGGGGATTATTCTCTATATTTTCGGCCCGCTATGTTCGGAAAATATGTTCAGCAAAGATCGGAATTCTCGATGATGATAGATGATGCCCTGCAAATCGCCAAACCGAAAACGCGGGTGTTTCCCTGGGGCACCTCCCGTCCCTACAACGCTTACAAAGATTACCTGAAATCCCGTTTCGGGGGACGACTGCAAAAGGTTTCCGTGGACGCCGGCTTCACCTGCCCCAACCGCGACGGCAGCAAGGCGTTCGGGGGATGCACCTATTGCAACAACGCCAGCTTCGTTCCGCCCTATTGCAAGCCGGGAATGAGCATCGCCCAGCAGGTGGAGGCGGGGGTGGAGTACCTCGGCCGCCGCTACAAAGCCGAGAAATTTGTGGTCTATTTTCAGGCGTACAGTAATACCTACGCGCCCCTAAAATACTTGCAAGGGATTTATGCGCAGGCGCTGGCGCATCCCCGGGTACTGGGACTGGTGATCGGCACCCGCCCGGACTGCGTGGACCCGGCCATGCTCGCCTATTTCGAGGAGCTGGCTAAAAAATACTACATCAGCCTGGAATACGGGCTGGAGTCGATTCACGACGCCACGTTGGAGCGCATCAACCGCGGGCATAATTTTCAGGAATGGGCGGCGGCGGTGGAAATGAGCGCGGGGCGGGGCATTCACGTGTGCGCGCACGTGATCCTGGGCCTGCCGGGCGAGACCCGGGAGCAGATGCTGCAAACCGCGCAGGTAATCTCCCGCTACCCCATCGATTCCCTGAAAATCCACCACCTCCACATTGTCAAAAAGACCGTGCTGGCCGCGGAGTACCAGCGCCAGCCCTTCCCGGTGTTCGGCTACGGCGAATATATCTCCCTGGCAATCGAATTCATCCAGCGCCTCCGCCCGGATATTTACCTTCAGCGGCTGGTAGGTGAAACCCATCCCCGAAACCTGATTGCGCCGGTCTGGGGCGTACGCGCCAACACGGTGCAGCGCCACATCGAAGAAGAAATGCTGCGGCGCGGGGCGTGGCAGGGGGAAAAGGCAGGGGGGGGGAGGAGGATAAAATTGGCAATTGGCAATTGCTAATTGACAATTGCCAATTAAAGCAGCCGGAATACTCCGAAGAGCTTGCCCCGGAAGGGCGGGGAGGAGTTTTGCCAAAAACTTCAGTTTTGCACGCTTAAAACGTAAAGGTTAACGCCCATAAGGCATTCCGGGGTGTAATTGTGCGGGAGCAATTTAGACCTCAAAGGTTTTAAAAACCTTTGAGGTCTTGCAGGTGATCAATTCCGCAGCCGGCGGCCGGTTTTCAGAAAATGCGCCAGGCGTTCCCGCGCCGGCGCTTCTCTGCACAGGCTTACCGCCATTTCCCGCTCCAAATCCAATATGGTTTGCTCGGAAACCGCGGCCAGCGGCCCGGCCTGGTTGCCGCCGGTCAATACGTATGCCAGTTTTTTGCCGACCAGACCATCGTAAGGGCTGATTTTGCCGGCTTTCACGAGGTTATCCAGGCGCGTTTCCAGCACCAGCCGCCCTCCTTCCCCGGGCAGAACCAGGTTGCCCGGCGGCTGCGGGGGGCGGTAATTCTCCGCCAGCTCCAACACCTCCTGCCGGGCATGGTAGATCAGGTGGTCGCGGTTCATCACGATGCGATCCTGCGTTTTCAAATACCCCAGCGCCAGCGCCTCTGCCGCGGAATTAGAGACGCGGGAGGTGAAAAGGGTTTCAAACGTTTTCTGAACCGGGGGAAACGGCCCCGGCTGCGCCGCTTCCATTGCTTCGAAGTGGTTGCGCAGCAATCGCAAAACCCCGCCGCAGAGAGGTATCAGCCCGGCTTCTGCCCAGGTAAGCCCGCCGTAGAATTCCGCCGCCGCTATTACCCGGTCCGCCGCCAGGGCCAGCTCCAGCCCGGCGTTCAGGGCGCGGTGAAACGGCGCGCTCACCACCGGAAAGGGGGCATAGCGCAGCCGCTGCCCGGCGTCCTGCCATTTCCGGCACATCCATTCGATTTTTCCCCACTGCCGTGTTTCGCACAGCGTAAGAAGAGCCGCCAGGCCGGTTCCGGCTGAGAAATGGGGACCCCGGGCGGCGATGACCAATCCTTTGTATCCCCCGGCAGGAATGATTTCCAGCGCCTCTTCTAAAAGATCGAGCAGGGGCGGCTCCAGCCAGTTCAATTCCGCTGGCGAAGCCATGGATACCCACTGGCGGTTGCTCAAAATCTCCGCGCACAATACCCCCTGGCCCAGGTCCCACAGGCTCGCGCCGGGAACTTCCCGCATCGCCGCGCTTTTTCTTTTTTCTGACAGCAGCGGGATCACCCGGGAATCTTCCGGCAGGGAACGTACTTTGCCGCTGTGAACGTCAAAGTAGCCGGCCGTCCCTTTCTCAAAGGCGTAGAAAGTTCCCTGCCCGGCGTGGATCATCGCCTGCACCCACAACGGCGCTTTTTTGCCTTCCGCCCGCATCCGCGCGATGGATTTTTCCGGGCCAAGCGCGTCCCAAATCTCGAACGGCCCCGCTTCCCACTCGAAACCCCACTTGACGGCGTTATCCACGGCGGCGACGTCATCGGCGGTTTCCGGAACGCGGTTGGCGGCGTAAATGAGCAGCCGGGAAAAGAATTCCCAAACGAATTTACCGGCGGAATCGGCGGAGAAGGCCAGGGCGCGGATTCTCTCTTCCCGGGAGGGCTGCTGTTCGGCGTTCTCCAGGCCGGGGAGGCTTACCGCCTGGCAGGGGCGATATTCCAGGGATTGCCAGTGCAGGCAGCGGGGAATTTCCCCTTCCCGGTCGTAAAACCCGCGCCCGCTTTTTTTCCCGGTGCATTTTCGTTGCAGCATGGTTTTCAAGAGCGCGGGAACGCGGAACATTTCCCGCGCTTCATCGCCGGGGCACTTTTCCCGGATCGCCAGGGCCAGCCGCGCTACCACGTCTAATCCCAGCATATCCGCAACCCCGAAGATACCGTCCCCCGGGCAGCCGGTTACGGCCGCGACGAGGCGGTCGGCCGCTTCCAGCGGCAGGTTCATCCGGCGCGCCAGGGCTAATGCCAGCAGGATGGCAAAAACCCCGATCCGGTAAGCCAGAAGCCCGGGCGTGTCTTTGGCGAGCACGACCCCCTTCCCCAGGGTGTTTTCACAAAATACCGCGGTTTTCCGCAGCAGCTCCGGGCGGTTGTATGCGCTGCCGACCATCTCCAGGAGGCGATTGTAGCGGGGAGAGTGGAAGAAATGGGTGATGAGAAAATATTCCGTGAATTCCGGGGGGAGACGGCGGGACATTTCGCTTAATGACAAACCGGCCCCGCTGGAGCTGACAATGGTTTCCGGTTTAAGGTGAGGGAGAATGGCGGTAAACAACTTCACTTTCGCATCCGCGCGCTCCACAATCGCTTCCAGCACCCAGTCGGCTTCATCCAGGCGGTTGAGGTGGTCGCGATAATTGCAGGGGACGAGCAGCGAAGCGTTTTCCGGTTGGAACAGCGGCGCGGGGCGGACGCGGGCCAGGGCGGCAATCCCCTTTTCCGCGGCGGGCTGAGAGACGTCGAACAACAGCGTGGGAACGCCGGCGTTGGCAAACTGGGCGGCGATCTGTATTCCCCTCAACCCCGCCCCCAGCACCGCTGCTTTTTCAATCGCTCTTCCCATCCCAGCCTTCTCCGGGAATCCGCTCCAGCACCGTGGCGATTCCCTGCCCCCCGGCAATGCCCAGCGCAGCCAGCCCGTAGCGGCCGCGGCGCTGTTCCAACACGTTGAGCAGGGTAACCAGCATCCGCGCGCCGGCGCAGCCGGGAGGGTGTCCCAGGGCCAGCGCGCCGCCGTTCAGGTTGATTTTACGGAACGGCCAGCCGCTTTTCAGGATCACGTAAAGCGCCTGGGCGGCAAAGGATTCATCCAGCTCGATGGCGTCGATCTCCTCGATAGTCAACCCGGCTTTGTGCAGGGCTTTTTCCGCGGCGGCCAGCGCGCCCATCCCGGTGCGCTCCCATTCCACCCCGGCAACCGCCCGGGAGAGCAGCCGGGCGCGCGGTTTCATTCCTAATTCACCGGCCAGGGTTTCGCCCATCATCAGGAGCGCCGCCGCACCCACGGAAGCGGGGCTGCGGGTGGCTGCGGTAATGGTGCCGCCGGGAAAGATTTCCGGCGCCAGGGAAGCAAAATCCCGCTCTTCCGCCTTTCGCGGCCCCTCATCGCGGGCGATAATGGCGTTGAGGTGCTGAACCGGGATGACCTCGTTGTTGAAACGCCCTTTTTCCCAGGCGTCCAGCGCCTTGAAGTGAGAAGCGAGGGCGAATTCTTCCTGCACTTCCCGTTCGATTTTGCCCTCCCGGGCCAGAATTTCCGCGCTTTCGCCCACGCGCAGGTAATAATTTTTTTTCACCAGCTCCGGGTGATAGCTGGGATTGAACCCCCCTTCCGGCACCGAAAACATATCTTCGATCCCCCCGGCAATCGCAGCGCGGTAATCCTCCAACTGAACCGCGGCGTCCACCTGGTGAACGGCATCCATGGAAGAGCCGCCCAGCCGGCTGACGATTTTAGCGGGCGCAGAGACCGGGATTCCCGCCAGAATCGCCGCGGAGCGCGC
>WYBG01000472.1 GCA_011526015.1 Deltaproteobacteria bacterium
CAAAATGATTCAAACCCTTACATCAAACATTATTTTGCCATTCAATCATTTTGCCTTTATCGCCAGGCTCACAGTAGCCGGCCTGAAGCATTACAAGCCGGGCAAATAATTTTCTGAAAATCTATAGGACGGTTGAGGTCTGCGGCATACCGGTCAACTCCCTTTTTTCAGGTGGCTCTGCCAAATTACGTTCAATGTGGTTCAAGATACATGTTGCTTCCTGAAATGTCAAACCGATAATTGCCCCCGCTTAAAGAAGCGCATTTTTTCGATCTTGTTTTTCCGGGCGCGCTTCCGTAAAATCCGGGGGTTTTGAAGTAGCAGATTACGGAAAATAAGGTTATCGGCGGCCATGAGCGCAAAATCCCTTACCGAGCTTGCTTCCACCTGCGGGGTGGGCAACAGCCCCATCTTCCAAAAAGTGGTGGAGCAGGCGCGGGTTCTCGCCAAAATCCCCCGCCCGATTTTGATTCGCGGAGAGCGCGGCACCGGTAAGGAGTTGTTAGCGCGCTACATTCACCAGCAGAGCGAGCGGGCGGAAAACGCCTACGTGGTGGTCAATTGCGCCGCCTTCCAGGAGGATTTATTCGTGGCGGAAATGTTCGGGCGGGAAAAGGGCGCTTACACCGGGGCGCTGGATTCCAAGCCGGGCAAATTAGAATTGGCTGACCGGGGAACGCTTTTTTTAGATGAAATCGCCAACATGAACCGCGCCGTGCAGGAGAAACTGCTCCGGGTGATCGAATACCAGATCTTCGAGCGGTTAGGCAGTAACCGCTCCATCGAAGTGGACGTGCGCATCATCGCCGCCACCAACGCGGATTTGGAAAAAATGATGGGGAACAGCGAGTTCCTGCCCGACCTCCACGACCGCCTCTCCTTCGCCGAAATCACCCTGCCGCCGCTGCGCAAGCGCCGGGAAGATATTCCCGCGCTGGTAGAGTATTTCATCCGGCAATTGCACCGGGAAATCCCCAACCTGGAGCCGAAGCAGTTCACCGAATCGGCCATCGGCGAATTGCAGGCCTACCACTGGCCGGGCAACATCCGCCAGCTTAAGAACATCATCGAACGCCTCTACATTTCCGACGAAGACGGCATCATTCACGCCACCGAGCTTCCCCTGGAAATTACCTCCGTGGAGCCCCTGCGGGGGAATTTTTACGAAAAGGTGATGGCCTACGAAAAGACCCTCCTGCTCACCGCCCTGAAAGACCACAATGGCAACCAGCGCGCCGCCGCGGAATCCCTGGGCATGACCTACGACCAGTTCCGGCACTTCTACAAAAAATATCATCTCGACGAACTGTTGGTGTAGGCGCAGAGCGCATAGCACATAGAGCATGGCGCATAGCACAGCGCAAAGAGGATATACATCCGGGTCGGCAGAGCTCTTCCTGGCACGGCTCAAATTCGCATTTTTCACCCTTCGTCAAGCCCAGGGCAAGCTTTGGCACTTTTCACTTTTCACTTTGCACTTTTCACTTTTCACCCTTCGACAAGCCCAGGACAAGCTTTGGCATTTTTCACTTTTCACTCTGGCGTAAATCCCCTCGCTGTTGGCGAAATCCGCCGACTTCCTGTTTCCCACCCCTTGAAAATTAAGGTTTTTCACCTGGCATTTCACTTGCGTTACTCTCTAGCAGCAGAAACAGAGAGAGGGTACGTGATGGTAAGAGTCGATACCATGCAAGATCACCGCAAAAGAATTTTAGAAGCGCAAACTTTTTTAATCGCCCGGGCGGCAAAACTGGTTTATGAAAAGATCGGCCCCGGCTTTGCTGAAACTGTTTACCGGGAAGCATTGCAAAAAGAGTTCGATCAAAAGCGCATTCTCTACAAACAAACCTGCCCTGCGGAGGCGGTTCCGGGGAGCTCGCAAGCCGGGTTGGCGATTCGCCCCGATTTTTTATGCTTCGGGAAACTGATCCTCTATACTATGGTAGCGGAAGCGATCACCGAACTACATTGCCGGCAATTGCGCGAATGCTTGCGAAAATTGAATGCGCCGGTAGGATTGATCGTCAATTTCGGGAAGGCGGGGTTGGCCATGGAAAGGGTCGTTTGAAGCGTGTGAAAGTGTCTAAAGCGCCTGAAGGGTTTGAAAATGCCTGTGGGGAAACAGCCGTATTTTTCAAAAAAGCTATCCAAAAGATAGTTTAAAATAACTTCAGGCGCTTTAGCTCACTTTGTAGGTATCATCAAAATAAGAATTTGACAGGATGAACAGGATGGTCAGGATTAAAAGTGCTTTTAACGATAAAGAATAAGGGGTCATGTTAATCCGGTTAATCCTGTCAAAAATTTATCTCCAATAAAGTCTTGTGTAGCGATCATAGAAACCAAACGGAGGTATACCATGAATATTCTTCAGCGTATTTCCAAATTGATCAGCGCCAATATCAACCATCTGTTAGATGAAGCGGAAGACCCGGAAGTGATGGTCAAACAGCTCATCCGCGACATGGAAGAGAGCATCATCGAGCTGCGGCGGGAAACCATCAAGGCCATCGGCCAGCAGAAGCACCTGGAAAAGCAAATTCAGGCGGCGCAAAGCCAGGGTTCGGAGATGGAAAGCAAGGCCGGCCTGGCCCTGGAAAGCGGCGACGAAACCCTGGCGCGGCAACTGCTCGCCAAAAAACTGGATTTGCAGGCCTCCGTAACCTCTATGGAGCAGGAGCTGGTGAACGCCGCGCGCGTCTCCGAGGTGATGAAATCCAACCTCGCGAAGTTAGAAGACCAGGTGCAGATCGCCCGGCAGAAAAAAGAGGAGCTGATTCGCCGGAAACGCTCCGCCGAAGCGCAGCTGCGCTCCCAGGAAGTGCTGCAAAAATCCCACGAGGCGCTCTACGCCATTTCCGGCGCCGCCAGCGACATCGACGCCCATACCAGCGCCATCGAATCTTACAAGCAGAAAATCCTGGAAATGGAAGCGGAGGCGGAGGCATCCGAAGAACTGCTGACGCTCAACGCGGAAAAGAAAGACAAAGAGGTCGCCCTGGACAAATATATCAAAAGCAAGGCGGTGGAAGATGAATTGGCGAAGCTGAAGAAAAAATTGCAGGAGAAATAGGGAACTGTCATTTGCTTCGCTGTCATTTGCCTGCGGCGTCAATTGCGCTTCGCGCGTCATTATTGGTCATTGGGCTTCGCTGTCATTAATTGTCATTGATTGATTTCGGTTGTATTGCGCAACACCCTGAAGCGAATGAATGACAACAAATGACAACAAATGACAGCGAAGCCCCAAAGGGCAAGCCGAATGACGCCGCAGGCAAATGACGCCGCAGGCAAATGACGCGCAGCGCAATTGACGGCGAAGCCCAATGACCACCAATGACGCGCGCAGCGCAATTGACGGCGAAGCCAATGACCACCAATGACGCGAAGCGAATGACCACTATGACACCTTTTTAACCATAAGGAAATCGGCCATGCTAACCCTCTACCTGGCGTGTTTGATTTTGGGGGGCGTCTTTATCCTCGTCTCCCTGTTCTTTGGGTCGGATGCGGACGCGGACGTGGATACCGGGGGAGATTTGCATTTCGACAGCAGCGGCGATGCTCATTTCGACGCCGGAGGTGACGCTCACGACCTCCATATTGACTCATCCGCCGGCGCGGACGCTCACCACGGGGAAGGGTTAGCCGAAACGATCAAATTCCTCAGCCTGCGGAATATCGTTTTCTTCATCGCTTTTTTCGGCCTCACCGGAACGGTGTTGACCTGGCTGGGGGCCTGGTCGATCTTCAGCTTTCCCGCCGCGCTGGGAATGGGTTTTTTCTCCGCCACCCTGATGCACAAAGCCCTGCGCTACCTGGTAAAAACCGAGGTGAGCGGCGGGGTAAGCCTGGAGGATTTAGCCGGCCTTTCCGCCAAAGTAGTGATCGGCCTGTCGCGAACCCAACGGGGTAAAATTTCCCTGAAAACCGGCGGCCAATATATGCAAATCCTCGCGTTGGCGGCAGACGTCGCCGGCCCGCCGGAGTTCAAAGCCGGCGATGAGGTGGTTATCTTAGAAGTGAAAAACGGGCTGGCGTACGTGGTGGAGAAGGAGTTTATTTTCGAAAGATAGGGGGAAGTAATGCGTAAAACGTAAGACGTAAACGTAGAGGGCGGACGAATCACGTATTGCGTATTTCGTATTGCGTATTTCGTATTCCGTCTTTGTTACGCAATACGCAATAGGTATTCCGTTTCTTACGCATTACGCATTACGAGTTACGCATCACGCACCACGTTTCACGCTCCATCATTGTTAAAAGCTTCTATACATTTCACAAGGAGATCAAACCTATGGACTTCATCGTAGCAACGCTGTTTATCGCTATCACTGCCGTAATCATCATCGGTATGTTTATCAGCCGATTCTTGCTGATTTGCCATCCCAACGAGGTGATCATTCTCTCCGGCCGCAAACGCAAACTGCCCGACGGCAGCGTGGTCGGTTACCGGTTGATTCGCGGCGGGCGGGCCATTCGCATCCCGGTGCTGGAGAAAGCCGCCCGCATGTCATTAGAAGTTATCCCCCTGGAATTGAGCGTGCACAACGCCTATTCCAAAGGCGGCATTCCCCTGAACGTGGAAGCGATTGCCAACGTCAAGATCGATTCCACCGAACCGGCCTTCGGCAACGCGGTGGAGCGTTTCCTGGCCAAGCCGCTGGCGGAAATCCACAAAATCGCCAAAGATACCCTTGAAGGGAACCTGCGCGGGGTGCTGGCCACCCTTACCCCGGAAGAAGTGAATGAAGACCGCCTGAAATTCGCCCAAAGCCTGATCGACGAGGCGGATAACGACCTGAAGCAGTTGGGATTGCAGCTCGATACCCTGAAAATCCAGAACGTTTCCGACGAAGCCGGTTACTTAGATTCCATCGGGCGGCGTAAAACCGCGGAAGTATTGTCAGAAGCGCGCAAAGCCGAGGCGGCTCGCGCGGCGGACGCGGAGCAGGCCGAGGCGGAATCGCGCCAGCAGGCGGAAATCGCCAAGGCCCGGGCAGAGCAGGAGATTAAAACGGCGCAGATCGACGTGCAGCGGGAGGTTAAAACCGCCCAGGCGATTGCCGACGCCGCGGCCCGCAAGGCGGAAGCGGACCAGCGCGCCCAGGCGGAAGAAGTCGAGGCCGCCGGTAAAAAACGCGCTGAAGTGGCTCGCACCCTGGCCGACCAGGAAATCCAGATGGCGCAGATCAACCGCGACCGGGAAGTGCGGGTATCCCAGGCGCAGGCGGGGCAAAAAATCGAGATCGAGAACAACAGCCTGCGGATCAAGAAGGCGGAGCTGGAGCGCGACGCCGTGATCAAGGAAAAGGAAGCGGAGGTCGCCGGGCAGAAAGCCAAGGCCAAATTCGAGCAGGATATGGAGCAGGAGCGCATCATTCTGCAACAAAAACGCTTGATGGCCGACGTCATCGAACCCGCGCGCGCCAAAAAAGACGCCCTGGAACTGGAAGCCAAAGGCGCCGCCGCGCCGATCCTGGAAAAGGGGAAAGCCAACTTAGAGGTGCTCCGGCAAATGATTACCACTTACCAGAGCGCCGACGGCGAAGGCGAAAAGGTGTTCATGCTGAACATGCTGCCGGATATTATCAGACAATTGTCCGAGACGGTGAACAAGGTAACTATCGACAAGGTCAGCGTGATCGACAGCGGTTCCGGGAACGGCGCCGGGGTGGGGCGGTTCATCAACCAGCTTCCCGCGGCGGTAATTTCCCTGGCGGAGCAGATCGAGAACGCCACCGGGGTGAATATTCTCAGCCAGTTCCGGCACAATCAAGATGAGACAACGAGCATTCCCCGGAAAAGTAAGACAAAGCCGGATGGCCAGGGAAAAGCAGTATGACGAGGCTTTTTCCGTCACGCACGCTGCAATCGCAGCGGGTAAAGAGGGATTTGCCAACGCATCCTTGATCTTGATTTAAGCGAGAGGTTATCGTATTTTCGCATCCTGCCCGGCGACGGGCAGGATGCCTATTTGACGGAGGATTGCCATGGAATTCTATAAAAAACTTGCCTTGTTTGCTTTACTGCTTTTAATACTGGGATGCGCCGGGGCCACAAAAGTACGTGACCTCAACGCCAATCCCCAGAAATACAATGAAAAAACGGTGACCGTGAAAGGCCGGGTGATCGAGAGCTATTCTTTGCCGATCATCTCCTTCGGGGTGGCGCTCATCGACGACGGCAGCGGGGAGATCTGGGTGAAACCGCACGACCGCAGCTTTTTCGAGGGAGAAAAGGTCACCGTGAAGGGAGTGCTCAAAATCGGGATGACCCTGGGGAGCAAGTCCTTCGGGTACATGGTGGTGGAAGAGCCGAAGGAAAAGAAGAAATAGAACAAGCCATTAGTTTTGCGAATTCTACTTTGCTGCAACCAATGAAGAGCCATAAATCAACGGAATTATGCTCACATCCTATCTGAATCAGGATGTGAGTGTAATTGTCTACCGCGAAGCGGTTAA
>WYBG01000473.1 GCA_011526015.1 Deltaproteobacteria bacterium
AACTCAGCAACCAACTCGTTCCAAAACTCCTGTTTTGGAACGCAATAATCGTGGAAACTCTGTTTCCGGCCACAAAAAGCGCAGAATTTGCACGCGAAACTGGAGTTTCGCGTGCAATTACGTTCCCCAAGAGACTTTGGGAACGAGGTTTCATGGACTTTGTCTCCGGCCACGTTTTAGCGCACACTTACCCCCGCGTGCAATATAAATTTAAACGCCCGCTTTTAAATGTCTCCCTTATCCTCCATCCCTCATCCTTCATCCCTTATCCTTGTAGAAAGAGAGAAAACCCATGACCCCCGCTTTAACACATTTGCTGAAATTTTTCAAGTTTTCGGCCATTTTTGTCGCGCTTGCCCAATTTTTGGCGACGGGATTGCCGGCCCAGCCCGCGAACCAGAACATTTTTCCCGGTTTAACCGGGCAGGAGCTCCTCGACAGTCTGGCGGCCGCTTACAAACCGGCCACGGTGTTGAACTATGACCACGCCCGCGACACCCTGTTCGGGGTTATCTACAACGTCAATGACAGCCTGTCCTGCGTGTACAGCGATTTTACCATTTACCTGGATCCCCTGGCGGACCCCAGCGCCGACGCGGACCTCAAAGGCATCAACACCGAGCATACCTGGCCGCAGAGCAAAGGCGCCGGCGGCGGCCAGGCGCAGAGCAACATGCACCATTTGTATCCCGTCAAGAGCAACATCAACTCCAGCCGCGGCGACGATCCTTTTGCGGACATCAACGACCGGGGAACGAACCTCTGGTTCCGCAAAGAGCAGGCGCTGACCGCCATTCCCCTCCTGTTCATCGACGAATACAGCGAAAAAGACAACGACTCCCCGGAATTATTCGAGCCCCGGGAAGACCACAAGGGCAACACGGCCCGGGCGATGTTCTACTTCTACACCCTCTATCGCGCGGCCGCGGACAGCGCCGACCCCGGCTTTTTCCCGCTGCAAAAGGATTTTCTGTTCACCTGGCACCAAAACGACCCGGTTGACTTCGATGAATATGACCGCACCAACCTGATCGCCGCTTACCAGAACAATAAAGCCAATCCCTTTGTGCTGGACAGCTCCCTGGCGCGGCGGGCCTATTTTTTCGAGGGGGCGCCCCTGAAGCCGCAGCCCGGGGATATTCTGATCACCGAGTTCATGGCCAACCCTGCCGCGGTGAGCGACGCCATCGGCGAGTACCTGGAAATCTACAATACCACCGCAAACGCTTTCGATATCAACGGTTTTACGCTGCGCGACGACGGCTCCGATTACCACCGCATCGTACAGAATGATCCGTTGATCATCCCGCCGCTAAGTTTTTTAGTGCTGGGAAGAAACGCGGATCCGCTGCTCAACGGCGGTTACACCGCTAACTACCAGTTTTCCGGATTCATTTTGGGCAATGACGGCGATGAGATCATTCTGGAGCGCCCCGATAATACCGGGGTGTGCCGGATCAACTACAGCAACGGCGACCCTTTTGGCGCGGGGGTGAGCGCGGAGCTTGCCAACGTGGCTTTTCACGTTAACGGCGTTACCCAGCAGAGCAATTACACGGCCGCGAGCACGGTCTTCGGGGCCGGGGACCTGGGCTCGCCCGGGGGGGCCGGCAATACCCAGGGAACCGGCATTGCCTGCATTCCCGGCTGGCTGGGCAACGTTACCGAGCCGGATACCGCGGCGAATTCCACCGACGGCCTGGTTATCCTCACCTACGACGCGGGGATGCCGGTGCTGCCAGCGTTCGAGGATCTCATCCTGACCGGTTTCGGCAACGCCAACGCCGCCCTGGGAGATACCCTGACCAACTCCACCGACGCCCTGGTCATCCTCTCCCACGACGCCGGCCTGCCGACCCCCTTTGCGGTGGGCCAGCCGGTATGTTTGCCCCCGCCGGGGCGGGAGAAAAGATAAAAATCAATTTCATTGCAAAATTAGCGTTTTTTCGGTAACATCGTTCAAGCAATTCTTGAGATATGACTTGCAGGAGCGCAAGTTTAGATGGCCGAGCAAGGTCTCAGGGAATCATAAGCCTGCCGCTTTGAAAAATAGTAGTAATTTTTTATAGAGCCGGTATGGAAAGAGCTGGCAAATTTTTACGGTAACTCCAATACTCTTGATTGACATCCTGGCGTTGGTCGTATTGACTATTTTTAACTAAATATTGGTCAACATATAGAGTTATTTGCAGCTTTTTAAAGCCTGAATGTAGAATTACAAAATTAAGGAGCTTGAACCATGAAAAGAGCTATACTACTCGCCTTGTTTTTTTCGAAACTCCTTTTTTCTCAAATTCTTGATTATCCGATCTTATTCATTCATGGAATTGGCAGCGATCCCCAAGCAACCTGGATCGATGCCGGTGTTGCGAATTATCTTGAAAACACCCTGGGATTGGGATCATACCAGGTTCTGCACGCCTGCCTCAACGCAGATGGAAATGATCAAACCTCATCATTATCCTCCGATACCATAACCTTCTTTACTCCTCCGCTGCAAAATTTGAATTACTATTTTATGAATTTTGATATTGATCCCGATGGGAGCAACATTTACAACAATACGGTCAAGAGTAACCAGGCAGCAATTACCAAGCAAGGTGCGGCGATAAGTCTGGCAGTGAGGCGAATATTAGCAGCCACCGGAGAAGACAAAGTTTACTTGGTTGGCCACAGTATGGGAGGATTGGCAGCGCGGGAATATGTTCAAAATACCATCCATTGGCAGAATGACGGTCAACACCATGTAGCAAAAGTAATTACGGTTGGAACGCCCAATTGGGGCGCTAACACAACCGATGTTAGCCCGACAATTACCGGTTGGTTTACCAGTATTGATCCCCAAAGTGAAGCCATCCGGGATATGCGCTACCACTATGTAAATGGAGCCGGCAGCACACCACCTTCCGCTGCCACCGATACCGCAGTGTATCTTTTTGGCGGGGTGGAGGCCGACATACCATCAGGTCTATATCACAATACGGATGTAAACTGTGATGGAAATGATAATTCTCCCCAGACATTAATCGGTTTAAATAACCTGGGAAATTTTCCGAATGACGTGGAATTTTATTGGTACGTTGGCAAACATTCCGCTTTAAACAACCTGTATGGGCATGTATCCGATGGTGTGGTAAGATTTGACCGCCAAAATGCTCCCACATTTGGAACCACCAGGAGTATTATTGGGGATGTTTACCATTCGGCTTTTTTTGCAACGATTGCACCTTTTCAGCCAAAGAACTATGAAACCCAGAAATTTACTCAATATTTGCAGCCGATATTTTTTATCATCGAAGGCAATATTACCTCAGACTCCACCTGGACCCTGGCAAACAGTCCTTATGTTATCACTGAAGATGTGATTGTTTATAATGCTACGCTGACCGTAGAACCGGGAGTGGAAGCCTATTTTACCAGCGGCGCAGGATTAAGAATCGCCACCGGCTCTAATCCGGGATCGCTACTTGCGAATGGAACGCCTGCCCAACAAATCCTGTTCACCAGCAATTCGGGATTGAATAACGATTGGAAGGGTATTGTGTTTGATGATCGCAGCGACCAGTCCGGCTATAGCTCCAATTTAACCAACTGCATTATCGAAAAAGCGGGGCAGGCGAATGCTTATGGCATCCCGGCGGAAATTTACTGTCGCATTACCAATGGCGTTTCAATTAGCCAGAGCACCATTGGGTTTGCAATTTCAAATCCCAATCGGGGGGTATATTCCATATATCTTACCGGCTCGAGCCCTACAATCTCCAATAACACCATTAACAATACCGGGGGAAATGCCCTCATCTATCTTACCAGCAGTTCCAACCCCGGAATCAACAACAACAACTTTGTTGCCAGCGGTAATCCTTATTGGATTTTTGCGGATAATAACGATTGTAGTCCCAACGTCTCTGGCAATTCGTTTAACGGGCAGGTTACAAATTCTATTCGAGTAGGTCCTAATTCGACGATCAGTGGGAACACCTTCAGTGGCAGTTTTACCCCTGGTATGGAAGTGATAGCCGGCCGGATGAGCAGCAACCATACCTGGAGTAAGCAGAACGGTGATTCGATATACGTGGTAGTAG
>WYBG01000058.1 GCA_011526015.1 Deltaproteobacteria bacterium
AAGGGCTGGCCAGGGACTCCTTCGGAGATGCCCACAGGTGATAGAAATACACCCCGCTGGCCAGGGCATTGCCCCGCTCATCGGTTCCGTTCCATTCCACGCGGTGGACACCGGCCCGTTGGAATCCGCTCGCCAGGGTTTTGATCTTTTGCCCCAAGAGGTTGAAAATCGCCAATTCCACCCCGCCGTCCTGCGGCAGGTCGTATTCAATCGTGGTCGTGGGATTGAAGGGGTTGGGATAATTTTGCTTCAGAACCAACTCCGTGGGCACCAGGTTGTTGCCGGAGTAACTTGCATCATATCCCAACTTGAATTCCCCGAGTGTGTTCACGAACGCCCGCACCTGGCGCTGCCCGGTAAACACCTGGCTTTCCAGAGCTGCCCAGCCTTCATCCTGCTTTTGATAGATAAACAGTTTGCCGGGATCGGGGTAAACGTTCTCATCGTAGCTCAATACTAAAGTTAGGGGTTTTTCAAAGGTTTTGGCGGGACCGAACTGGTACACCGTCGCTTCGGAGGTTTCCCGGTAATCGGCTAAGAAGCAGGTTTCTTCCCGCAGGGCGTCTTCGCTCACCCGCAGCATCGCCCGGCCGTTTAAAGCAATGATGACCTGGTTCATTCCCGGTTTCATCAGCGCGACGGCGAAGCTGCGCACCAGGGTGGTATCGAAATCGCCTACCTTAACCTGGGTGGAAAGGGAAAAAGTGTCGCTGGCGGTGAAGGTGTAGGGCCCTTTGTAGATTTTTCCGCTTCCGCTGATCAAGGTCATAGGAATGGCGCTGGTATCGCTTCCCACCGAGGCGAGCACTATCGGCGGGGCAGAGAGGAAGACGTTGGAGGCCACCACGATGTCCGCATATTTGGTGGCGGCAGGATTCTGAAAGACCGCGGTGGTGACGTCCAGCCCGCCCTTGCCCAGCAGGGCGACGTTATAAACGGGCGTATCCGGGTCATTGCTGTACACTTTCAGGGTGGCGTTCATATTGCCCACGGTGTTGGGGATAAAGCGGATAACCATGTTCCGGTTCGCATTGGGGGCCAGGGTAAACACCCCGCCGCCGCTGACGATATTGAAAAGATCCGCGTTCTTGCCGCTGACGGTCACGGAATCCACCACCAGGGTGGCCCCGGCAGGCGGCGCGTTGGTAATCACCAGGGTATAAGTGGGGGAAGGGTTAAATCCTACCGTTATCAAGCCAAAATCATAGCTGGAGGTGTTGATGGAAATATTCGGGAACGCGGTCCCCGTTCCGGTTCCGCCCAGGGCCACGTCCAGGGGATTTTCATCCGGGTCGTTGCTGTTGATGCGCAAAATCGCGCTCATGGCGCCCAGGAAAGTGGGCTGGAAGCGCACCACGATGTTGCGGGTTCCGCCCGGCCCCAGGGTAAAAGAGCCGCCCCCGCTTACAATGGCGAATTGATCCGGGTTGGCTCCAGCCAGGGTTACCGTGGAGATGTTCAGGCTTCCGAACAGCAAATCTTCATTGCTGAGCACGAAGGTGTGGGAAGCGTTGGAACCGACGTCCACGGAGCCGAAATTGTGCGCCGTGGGCAATATGGCGATATTCCCCACCTCGTTGGCGATCTGGTTTTGCACCACGTTGGTAATCACCGGGGCGTTGAAGTCGAAATAGATCGCGGCGCTGTTTTGAATGGTCGCGCCCGCGGGGGCCGTCGTTTTCGGCTTTACGGTGAATTTCACGAATCCGTGGCTGGCGGCTTCGTTGGCGGTGCTGTCCGGCAGGCGAATATCGGTGAAGGTCCACACCAGTTCCCGGGGATCCACGATTCCGAAGGTGAAGGGATGGCTGCTGGCCCCGATCTGCACCGTGGAGAGATCCAGATCTTCATCCAACAGGTCGCGCACCACGATGTTGAAAGCGGTATCGGTGCCCACGTTCTGGAAGCGGATTTGGTAGGTGAGGGTGTCTTCCCGGGTGATCAACCCCGAAGGCCCCACTCCCACGGGCGATACTTCTTTGTCGTTGGGATCGAAGGAGCCGCGAACGATCTGGGTTTCCGAATCGCTGTTATCGAACGGAAACACGTCGCCGGAAACGGGATTGATGAGCGCCGAAGAAGTGAGCGCAGTGCCCAGGGGAACGTTGGCGGGGATTTGCGCCTTCACCCACAGCCAGCCCACCAGCCCGGCGGGAAGGGAGCCGAGGTTCCAGGTGACGGTATGATTCGCAAGATTATAAACTCCGCCCGGGCTGCTGTCTAAATAGCCCAACTGCGGCGGCAGGGTAAAAATGACCGTGCCGTTGACCGCAATGGTTCCCTTGTTCTGGTACACAATCCCGTAAAACTTCTGGAAACCGGGGCGCGCGATTCCCCCGGCCACGCTCACCGACAAATCCTGCACGTTGGCGATGGGCTGGTTGCCGAAATCAATATCCACGAAGGTCTGCCCGGAATCGACGTTTACGGTATGGGTACCCGGCGGGGCGGGGTAGGTCTGGGTCCAGTTGGGCTTCAGGATTTCGCTGACGGTGTAGAGATTGGGCGCCAGGAAACTGAAGAAATAGTTCCCGTTCACGTCCGAGGTGGTGAATTGCGGGCCGGGGTCGATACGCACGGTCCAGCCCGGCAGGCCGTTTTCGGCGGGATCCTGAACGCCGTTGCCGTTGGCGTCCAGAAAAACCGTTCCGGAGATGGTTCCGGCGCCCTGCGCCACGTTGAAGCAGAAATGCTTGTTATCCAAATAGCTGACCCCATCCGGGTTGCCGCCGGGGCCGTCGTAGTCAACGCCTTCGTGGTCGAAGCGCCCCACCAGGGCGTAATTGGTGCTATCACCTTTATTAGCGCCCACGGTAGCAGGGATGCCGCCGAAGCCGCCCACCCCGTTGGAGGCGTCCCCGGTAGTCCATTGCATGTCCCCGTAACTGAAGCAGACGTTGTTGCCGATCCCGATCAGCGGATCGCTGCCGTCGGTAATGATCAATTCAAAGGTATTCACCTTATCGGCGTGTTGGGAATAGTACCCCACGCTGTCCCAGATGATGATAAAACGGTTCGCTTCGGATTTGTAATACACCACCCCGCTGGCCGGGTTGCGGGTGTCGATGTCAGCCCAGAACGGGGCCACCATGGCGAATTCCTGGATCGGAAACCCGGTGGAGCTGTAGCTGGAGTAGGGGCCGTCGAAAGAGAGGTTGCCGTTATTGTTGATGTACACCTGGGTATATTGGCTCCCGTAAAACGTAAAGGTAAAAGAAAGCGGTATGGGAGAAGTAGAACCGTCGTCGTTGCGATATTCCGGGGGAGAACCGTTGGTAAAGGGCACCACGGAAAAAGAGGTATCCAGGGGAACCATCAGCCCGTTGCTCTGGACGCCGTCCGCCGGGCGAATGATGTTTTCCGCTCGCGGCGAGCGGGGCGGTTCTGCCTGCTGCGGCAGGGGGAGTTTCCCGGCCGCTTTCAACTGCTGGTATTCTTCACCGGGGAGATCCTGCCCAATCCGCTGCGATTGCGCGAATCCGCTGCTCCCGAAGAACCAGAGAAAAAGAAACAGTATCGCAACAAGTCGATACCCGGTATTGGCTGGTTTCATAATCTCCTCTTCACGATTAATAAGGTTGATAAGGTTTTAAAAGTGTCTATAGCGCGCGAGTTGGCCAGCGCTTCCACAATCATATATTAATTGGCAATTAGCAATTGGCAATTGCCAATTAAAAAAGTATCTGTGGTTAAGCGCCTACAACGGAAACTGCACTCCTACCTGCACCGCCCAGTTGTCGGCCTTCACCCGCACGGTCTCTTTCACCTCTTTCCCGGTTTGATCCGTGCTGGTTTCTTCGTAGCTGCGCTCCACGAAGTGATAGACGAATTCGATGAAACCGTTGTGAACCGCCACCCCGGCGCCGAGGTTGAATCCGAAATTGGTATCCAGATTTTCCTTCACGTCTTTCAAATCAACACCGAACTCGTCTTTGAATTCCTTCTTGTATTGATCGCTGAATTTGCGGGTGAAATTTCCGGTATAGACGCCCGCCCCGGCGCGCAGGTAGGGTTTGGCCGGGGTCTGGGTAAAGTTGAAGCGCACCAGCGCCCCGAACTGCAACTGCTCCAATTCATCCTCCCAGAGAACTCCGCCATTGCCGTTTTCAGTCTCGAAAGTGAAGGGCGCCACCGCGTAATTCACTTCCGCGCCGATATGGAATTGCCCGGCCTGAACGAAAAACTGCCCGCCCAGGGGAACGTAGCTGGACTGGGAGAACCCGCTTTTGACGCCGTACAGCTCTTCACCGTCAAAGTTGGAAAGTCCGTAACCGGTGAAAACGGCCGCCAGAAACCCGACTTGGGATGTTGAAGGCTGCTCATCGAGGAACTCCGGCTGCGGCTGCGGTTTGGCCGGGGCTGGCTCGCCGGTATCGAAGCTGTCGCCCCAGGGAGTATATTTCACGGGATCGTAGGGCACCAGGTAATCGCCTTCCCGGGGCGGGTCTTTCATAATTTTTTCGGTCAGGCGCAGCCGGCAAAACTTTCCTTTGAAGGTTTCCACCCGGGCAATGGCCAGGGTTAGCTCCTCAACTCCTTTGCGGCGCATCACGTAAAAACGGTCGCCGACGTTGATCTTCAGGTCCATGGGAATTTCCATGACCACGATATCATTGGTGGTGCCGACGATGGAATAGCGGCCCTGGGCGTTGGCCCCGGTAAAGAGCGCCGCGGCGGCAATCAGCAGTACAATCAGTAACCGAACATTGCTCATGTTCATTCTCTCCGAAAATGATATATTGGGGATTAAAGGGGTGTACTATTACCTGACCCGTAAGAATTTGAAAAGGTGAAACGGGGAATGGGAGAGCGGGAGAGACGGAGACTTGCATCTCCCATTCTCCGCTTCTCCCACTCTCCGATTCACAGCATTGACCATTCTCAAATGTCAGGTGACAGGACAGGATTAGAGGGTTAAAAAAGGGGAGGTGGAAGGAGAACTTCCCGGTCCATTCAAAAAACGAGTATTTCCTTATACTCGACATCCCTGTGCTCCACTTTTTCCCTGCGTGGATATTAGACCCGAATTATTCAAAATCCTTTTAAAAATGCACCAAACCGTGCAGGCTCCGCGAATTTTAATGCACAAACCCGCAACGCCTGTGAGATACTCCACAATTCGATAAAGCGTTTCTAAAAATCAGAGCTTTGCACTTTTTGAAAAAACGGAAGAGCTATGGATTTGGGGTAAGGATGAAATTATATCTTGCAATCGGAGCCGGAATTCAGGAATTTAGTGTGCGATTCAGAAACAAATTAAGATTGAAGGCTAACTTATTCAATTGCGCGGGTGGCCAATTTGCCGTACATAATTGAATATTCACCAGAGGCCGAGGAACACTTGCAGAAGTTATACTAAACGCACGTTGAAATTTCCATTTACAGGTAATGGAGCCACTTTGTAGCCAGGATTCTTTCCCGAACACCGGAGGTGTTCAACATTTGTAGAATTCACAAGCCTCAAATAACCGCCGGAA
>WYBG01000474.1 GCA_011526015.1 Deltaproteobacteria bacterium
GCCGGAAAACGGCAGAAAACCGGTGAAAATTCCTTAAAAATGTTACATTTTTGATAAGTGACACAAAACAAACCGTTAAATACCAGAGTTTGTTACTGTTGTAGCAAGAATTGAGAAGTGAATGAGATGTGATTTTGGGCAAGGAATTAACATATTTCAGCATTGCCAAAATCGCTGTACAGGGGTTTTTGCGGATCACTTAAAACGAATTGGTTCCACCGGGACAGTCGCCAGAGTATTTGCCCGACTGCGGGGGATAATACCGCCAGGCTATTCCCGGCCTCATGGCCCGGTACCCGCCGGCGCAAAACCGCGCCGGCCATTGTTCGAAGACCCTTGCCCGCTTCATAGTGAGAATTGATTCTGTTTGCTGAAATAGCTTTGCGAAACCGAGGCGGTGAAAAAGCATTTCCGAAGAAGAGACCATTGACATTCTTTCGACAACCCGGATAAAGCGGACATCCTTTCGGCGGGACGAGCACGGTGTTGATCTGGAACGCCTTCTAATTTCTTGTTAAAGGAAATTCAAAAAAAGTAGCTTGAATTTCCCATCCCTACCTTAGCAACTCAAGTTAGTCTGCCAGCCTGCACCATTCCCATTTCCAATAATATCCATACCATCTCTTTGGCGATTGAAGAAAGGAGATTTTTTTCCGCAGGTATTTTAATAACCCCGGTATTGGTTGAGGGTACAAGGGCGACGGTGGGATATTGCCATCCGGGGATATTGGAGATCCGGAGAATACGCATAAAGCGATAGCAATGGGAACGAATCCCAGGAGAGGAATGAAATGCGGAAAATTTTAATCGTGGATGACCACTATATTGTTCGGCAGGGTTTGAAACAGATCCTGGTTTCGACTTTCCAACAGGTGGTTGTGGATGAAGCGGTAAACGGCGAAGACGCCCTCCGGCGAATTTTGAAAAGCGACTATGACATCATCCTGCTGGAAATTGTCCTGCCGGATATCGACGGTTTTGAGTTGTTAGCGCAATTGATGAAGCTAAACCCCCGCTTGAGAATCTTGATTTTGAGCATGCACTGCGATGAAAAATACGTGCTGCAATCTATCAAGGCCGGGGCGTCCGGGTATTTGACCAAAAACGGCAGCCCCTGGGAACTGGTCATGGCAATCCGCACGGTTCTGTCCGATAAAAAATATTTCGGGGTGAACGTCGTGGAAAGTCTGTTTTTCAATCATCAAAAAGCGGTTCCGGAAAAAACGCCCTACGAGCTGCTCACGCCCCGGGAATTGGAAGTGCTGCGAATGCTCGCCGCGGGAAAGCGCCTGAAGAAAATCGCCGATGATATGGCCTTGAGCCTGAGCACGGTGAGCACGTATCGCCTGCGGATTTTGCGGAAATTGAACTTGAAGAACAATGCGGAAATCATTCGCTATAGCATTAACTGCGGCCTGGCGGAGTAATTTCCAAAAGGAGATTATCATTCAAACTGTAACAGGACTGTATCGCAAGGAACATCGCCTCGCAAAATCCCGCTACTAAAATGGCTACCCTGCTTATTGGCGCGGCAAATGAAGGCACGGATTATTTTAGAGGTGAAAATGAAGCTAAAGATAAAAATCAAGGCAAAATATTTGATCAAAGGAGTGTCGAACCAGGGACCTCCCAAAACGGCTGGCAGGCGCGCCGCCGGACCGCGCTTGCGCCGGAAACATCCCGCCGTTTTGCTCTCATCCCGCCAGGTTTGACGACCCTGTAATTCCCCGGCGCTTGAAGGGCTATTGATGATTCTATATTTTTAACAAACCCCCTACCCAAAGATCTCTCCGGAGATCTCTTGAGTTAACGCAAGCCGCTGCGGAGCAATCCCGGCGGCTTTTATTTTGCACCCCCTTTCTCTCCGCCCCCCTGCGCAGCCTGGTGTAGCGGCGAACAGGAATGTTCATCGCCCCGCCCCGCTTTTCTTCCTCTTTCATCTTAAAAAGAACCTCACTATATTCCCCTCACATTAACAACTTTTGGAGGCATTTATGAAAACCGGTTACAGCATTCGACATTGGTGTTGGGGAGTAGTGATTTTGCTGTGGGGATGTTTTTCTCTTCTCCCGGCGCAAGATAAATCTGTAGCAGGGGTAAAAATCTTGCAGGAGGGCGGTCAATCTGCCCTGCAAACCGTTCCCCAGGCAAATTCCGGCAAGCGGGAAGCGCTCACCGCGCATCTGAAGGGCCTGAAAGCCTCCCCCGTCCCCCGGAGAGTATTAGATGGCTCCATCATCTGGAACTACCAGGATCCCGTGGCCATCGCCTACGGTACGATGTTGGACGGGGCCGGGGACACGCCGTTAACCGCCTGGGGATTGAACAACGCCCGGGTTTCTCTCTACACGGACGCCAACAACGTGCCGGTATGGGAATTCCTCACCGCGCCGAATGACGGCGTGGCGGATATTTCCGGCGACGGCTCGGTGATCGCGGTCGCCGCAGAGTTCAATTTTTATCTCCTGAATCCCGCGAACGGAAATATCACCTACCAATTGACCATCCCGGACTCTCTCTATGCGTCCCAGGTCGCGGTTTCCCGCGACGGTTCCCTGGCCATTTTCCTGGCCAGCGCAGTCGGCAGCGCCAGCACCGCCCGGGTATATGCCATCGACCCGGCCGGCCCCACACCTCTCTGGCAGGTGAACCTGCCCCAAAGCGCCATCGGCAACTGGGCCGGAGCGGCGATCTCCGCCTCCGGCTCTCACGTGGCAGTTAGCGGGCGGTTTCACATCTATGTTCTCGATCCTGCCGACGGCTCCCTGATCTGGGATGATTTTGTCGATAACACCGAATCCGCACCGGCCATCAGCCGCGACGGGTCGGTGCTGGCCACGGCGGATTTGAGCGGCTTCGTGCAAACCCGCGTCTTCGATCCCGTCGCCCAGGAATATAACCTGATCTGGCAGTACCGGGTGCCGGCAGGGCAGTTCACCAATTGGGCTTCTTCCGTGGACGTCTCCGCGGACGGCGGTACCGTGCTGGCCGGGAGCCTGTTGTTCTTCGCCAGCGGCTACGGCGGAACCGTGATGGCCTTTGATACCTACGGAGACGGCCTCCCGCGCTGGATCTATCCCGACGCCGGCGACATGGTGGACGAAATCGCCGTTTCCGACGATGGGCGGGTGGCCGCAGTGGTTACCTGGGGCGACTTGAACCACACCCTGCCGGATTTGCTGGTATTCGACGTGGCCAGCGGCGAGGTAACCTTCAGCCGCTCGACCCCCGGATCGCTATTCTCGGTGGACATCAGCGAGGACGGCAAACGGGTGCTGGCGGGGGGAAAAGCGGTGCACGCCCGGCAGTTCGGCAACGGCGGGCTGCTCTACCTGGCCGAGATTGACTTAGGCGGCGGGTCGGTGAGCGGGGTGGTAAACCTTAGCGATACCGGCGACGACAGCGGGGTGCTGGTGCGGGCGCTGGGCACGGAACGCAGCGCCCTCACCAATGTTAGCGGCAATTACGTCATTGAAAATATTCCCGCCGGAACCTACACCATCCGGGCGGAGAAACCCGGCTATACCTTCGGGGACGTCGCCGGGGTGGTGGTAACGAACGGCGGAGCAAACCTCGGCGTCAATTTTACTCTCGATCCTTTCACCGCCCAGCCGCCGGCGCTGAGCGCTTCCAGCGGCCTGCCGGGAGCCATCCTGCTCAGTTGGACCGGCCTGTTCCCCGGGTCGCCGCTTGCCGGCGGTTTCCACCTGACCCCGGAAATGCGCTTAGCCGCCGATCCCCTGCCGCTGCAGAAAAACCTGGCGGCGGTGGAAACGGGTCAGCGCCCTGCCAATCCCTTCCCGGCAAATACGCAACTATCCGCTTCCGCCAACTGGCCTCTCCCTTCAGCGCCCAATTGGGAAATCCTAAATCCGACCCGCCCCTTTGGGGAATCCGAAATCCGCAATCCGAAATCCACAATCCCGGCGTATCTCGCCGACAGCATCGCGGTGTACCGCAGCCTGCTGCCCGGGGGGCCTTATCAGCGCATCGCCGGCATCCCTGCCGCCCAGTCCAGCTACGCGGATTCCGGCGTATTCCCCCTGCGGGATTACTATTACGTGATCAACCTCTTCGACGAAACCGGCCAGAGCGTCTATTCCAACGAAGCCCTGGGGCGGGTGAGCGACAGTCTGCTGACCTTTGAGTTCGATGCGCCCCAGCAGAGCGTTGCCCCCCTGATCGACGGGATTCTTTCCCCGGGCGAGTGGGACGACGCCTTCACGGTGGATATTTCCGACATCTTCGGCTACTTTAGCGGCACACCCAAACCTCAAGGTTCCACGCTGATGTACCTCAAATTCGATGACGCCGGCGATATGCTCTACGTCGCCGGGGAAGATTTCCTGAACGCTGCACTGGATAACAACGAGGGCTTCGGGTTGTACCTTGATGACAATAACAACAATGACTTCGAGCCGCGCAGCGCCCTGCCGGTGTACCAGGAGGGCAATTTCTGGGCGTACTGGCATCCCACCGGGGCGGATTTGCGCTTCCGTAAAATCTACGCCGGCGGGGGCGTGGGAGACATCATCACCCTGGCCGGGGCGGAAGTGGCCTTTTCCGACGCCGCCGGGCACGTGCAGGGGGAAGTGGCCATCCCAATGGGCTTTTTGGAAGGGTATCAGCTCCAGGTGTACAGTCCCGACCGGGTGGTGGGGCTGGGCGCGTTCCTGATCGCCCGCGACCCCCAGGGAAACCCGATCTACAACGGCTGGTGGCCGCAGACCATGAACAGCGTTTTCACGCCCCGTTATTTTGGCAGCGTGGGCATCGACGTTTCCTTAGACGCCCCGCCCAAAGCCCCTTCGGACATTGTTCTTACACGCCAGGGCAACAGCCTGCTGCTCACCTGGAGCGACCCGACCC
>WYBG01000475.1 GCA_011526015.1 Deltaproteobacteria bacterium
AAAAAAAGCCGATACCGCCGACCGGGAGACCCCGGCTGCGCCGAGCCAATCCGCCAAAATGGGGGAATCGGAATCCTCCGCAGTTCCTGCGGGCAAGGGGCCGAAAAAACCTAAGCGGGCGGCGTAACGCGCCGGGATGGAAAATGCCCGCCGCCTAAAGTAAAGAGGCGCGGGCGTCGAAATATTCATTCTATTTCCTGTTAAACTGTAAAAGGAGGGCAACTTCCATGAGATTATTCGATAGATCAGCCGATCCGAAAGAAAATTTCAAGATTGAATTAAACGGCAAATTCAGCACCACCCGCAAGGTGCTGCCGCCCATCGAATCCTTGATCGACCCGAAGCAGCGGAAAACCTTTATCAAGAAGCTGTTCGCGAGCAAGGAAAGCGATTACGAGAATTTCATCCATCGTTTGGAGAATATCAAAGATTGGAAGGAAACCTACCAGGCCGTGGAGCAGGAATTTTCCAGCCGCAAGCTCAACCCCGGCAAAGATGAAGCGGTTTTATTTACCAATATTTTATTCAACCGTTTCTTTCAATAAATTCCCCTGTTTGCTTATCCCTGCCGGGCGAAGACCGCCCGGCAGGGGGAGAAACATCTGCCGGGGCTGCTGCCGCAAACGGGCGGAAGTGTATCACTGGCGCGAGTATCACCGCAGGCGACGCCGTGCAGGGAGTATGTTTCGATCCGGCGGCGCCTGATAAACGGCTCTTCATTTGAAGTCAAATTGGAGGTAAAGGCTTATGTTTGGAATCGGCGCTATGGAAGTGCTGGTCATTTTGATCATCGCGCTGTTGTTGTTTGGGGCAAAGCGCCTGCCGGAGCTGGCGCGTTCCCTGGGGCGAAGCATGAACGAATTCAAATACGGGCTTCACTCCACCCTGTCGGAACTGGAGAATGAGGCAGACCGGCAGAAGGACTCACCGGAGACGAAAAAATCGAATGAACCCACCATCGACAAAAAAAACCATGAAAAATCCTGATGCCGGCCCCGGGCGGATTTGCAGGTAGTTTTTTAATTTTTGCCTGGGGTTCGATTATCAGTATGACTATTTTCTGCTTCTGGCAGATTTTAATGTCGCAGCGAGAACGAGAATGAACGCGCATTCAGCGGGGCCGCCGGCGCTGCCGGGGTTTTGCGAATGCTATTTCACATACTTTTCATACGGTTTATAGAACAACACCGGGTTGCTCAACTATGGATTTGATGACGTTTATTTTGTTCCTTGCCGGGTTGGCCTTGCTGACCGTTGGGGCAGAAATTTTGATTCGCGGATCATCCGGACTGGCGGCCATGCTGGGCATCTCCCCCCTGATTATCGGATTAACCGTGGTGGCATTCAGCACCAGCTCCCCGGAGCTGGCGGTTAGCATTCGCTCCGCGCTGGCCGGCCAGGCCGATATCGCCCTGGGGAACGTGGTAGGAAGCAATATTTTCAATGTGCTGTTCATCCTGGGATTGTCTGCCGCGATTACTCCCCTGGCGGTCTCCCGGCAATTGATCCGGCTGGACGTGCCGATTATGATCGGGGTGTCGTTTCTGCTGCTGATTTTGGGGATCGGCGGGCGGATCAACCGGGTTGAGGGGCTCATTTTATTCATCGGAATCATTATCTATAGCGTGTTTTTGATCGTTCAAAGCCGGAAAGAGAAAAACGGCCATGATGATGATTACCACAAAAAATTCGGAAAACCGCAGCGCAAATCCGCCCGGCAGTGGATTATCAACCTTGCGATGGTCCTGGCGGGGTTGGGAATGCTGGTGCTGGGGGCCCGCTGGATGGTGGACGGCGCGGTAGTGATTGCCCGGGCCATGGGCGTAAGCGAGTTGATCATCGGCTTAACCATTATCGCCGCGGGAACCTCCCTGCCGGAAGTGGCCGCCTCGGTGATTGCCAGCATTCGCAAAGAGCGCGACATGGCGGTGGGCAACGTAATCGGCAGTAGCATCTTCAACATTTTATCGGTGCTGGGATTGTCCAGCGCCCTCTCCCCGGGAGGCATCGCGGTCTCCCCGGCGGCGTTGAACTTCGATATTCCGGTGATGATTGCCGTGGCCGTGGCCTGCCTGCCGATCTTTTTTCACGGCAGCGGGATCTCCCGCTGGGAAGGGTTCCTCTTCCTGGGGTATTACGTCGCCTACACGGCCTACCTGATTTTGTCATCCACCCAACACGACGCCCTGCCGTTCTTCAGTTGGGTGATGAGTTTCTTTGTGATTCCCCTGACCGCGATCACGCTACTGCTGATCAGCTACCGGCAGTGGCGGAAAGATCGCCCGGCCTGAAACGCGCACGGAACGGTGTTTCGATATATACTGCGTAGGTACTTAGGGTATAAGTTATAAGGAAAACAACGCCTTATACCCTATACCTTATACCCTAAAGTTTATGCCCAGGTGCACTATACATTGCGAAATTGAGCGGATAAGCGTATTCTGAACGGGATTACCATGTCTGAACGAAAAGCAATCATCATCGGCGCTTCCTCCGGCATCGGAAAAGAGTTGGCGAAAGAATTGTCCCGGCGCGGCTATACCTTAGGGTTGGCCGCCCGCCGGGAGGACCTGTTAGAAGAGCTTCGCGGCGAATTGAACCCGCCGGCGCATATCCGGACAATGGACGTGGCGCAGCCCGGCCCCGCCCGGCAGATTTTGCAGGAATTGTTAGCGGAAATGGGAGACGTGGAGCTGGTGGTG